>JAUNRY010000175.1 GCA_030539475.1 Bacteroidia bacterium
ACGGAAACGGGGAAAGTGGCCGGCAGAGCCCCGCCAGGGGTTCAATTCGCCCCCTGCGGGGACGGGTTTCGTGGTATTGTCTCGCCCCGCACTGCGTACGGGGTTATTCATATTCAGTCCCGTTCGGGACAAAATCAGGACAAATTACTTTCAATTTCCAAGCTGCTCTTCTTTAGAATTTACTTTTGATACAGCCTCAAAAACCAACTTGAAATTACTATCTTTGCGAAAACAAACATCGCTTATGATTTGCTTCCCCAATGCAAAGATAAATTTAGGGCTTAATATCGTATCCAAACGGCCGGACGGTTACCACAACCTCGAAACCGTTTTTTATCCTATCGGGCTGAAAGACGCGCTGGAAATTGTGCCGTCGGGAAGCAGCGAGCCGTATCGCTTTTTTCAAACAGGAATAGAAATTCAGGGAAACGCCGAAGATAATTTGGTGATTAAAGCATTGAAACTTATTTCGGAAGAAAAACAGATTCCGCCCATAGATATCCACTTGTTGAAAAAAATTCCTTTCGGTGCGGGATTGGGCGGCGGCTCATCGGATGCGGCGTTTATGCTGAAACTGCTGAACGAAACGTTTTCGTTGGGTTATTCCGATACGGAATTGGAAGAAAAAGCCGCGAGAATAGGCGCCGACTGCGCTTTCTTTATCAAAAATAAACCGGCATTCGCAACGGGTATCGGGGATGAACTGGCGGAAATTGAATTGGATTTGAGCAATTACCTTTTCGTGTTGGTAAAACCCAATGTTTTCGTCCCCACCAAAGACGCGTACGCGATGGTTGCGCCCCAACAGCCCGAAACGTCCTTGAAAGAAATCGTTAAAAAACCCGTTTCGGAATGGAAAGGGTTAATGAAAAACGATTTTGAACCATCGGTTTTCAAAAAATATCCCGAAATTTGCAACATTAAAAAACAATTATACGATTCAGGCGCGGTTTACGCCTCAATGTCCGGCTCCGGCTCATCGGTTTTCGGGCTTTTTGAAAAAGAAGTGGAATTAAAAGAGGGTTTTCCCGATTGCTTCGTTTGGATGAACCCCGTAACTCGCACCTCGTAACCCGCAACAAATAAATAAATTATGAAATACAATTTCCTCCTTATCGCACTCATTGCACTTTTGCCGCTTTCGGCACAACCAAAATTCACGCCCTCCGGCATTCATTCGTTCGGCCCCATCCCGATACAGAAACCTGTAAAACTCGATAGCGTAAACCTCAAAGACGTAAAATTTTCCGATGAAACGCTGCTCTCCTCCTCCATTTCGTTTCCCGATCAGGAGCGGTTTACCACCGAACTGGAGCCCGACACGGCCGGTTTTTTCCACCTGCAAAAGCCGCAAAGCGGATATGAATTTCACCTGCTCTCGTTTTTTGTGTCGGGCGACAGGTACGGCAAAGGCAAGCTCACCGTTACTTCGCCCAATCCGCTCGAACTCTACGTGAACGATGTAAAACGCGCCACCAAAACACAGGCAAACGACAGCCTGCATCAAGCCGGCTCCGTGGATGCAACGCTCAACGGCTTCACCAACAACGCGCGCGTGGTTGTGAAACTGTTGGCGTCGGCCGAAAATAAAATCGACCCGGCGGTAAAAATCGAACTGAAACCCGAAAAAGAAGATTCGCTCCTGAATTTCACGTTCAACAACATCAACCGCCGCCGCATTTCCATCAACGATATTCTGGAAGGCCAACGCGTCAGCGGTTCGTCCATTTCGCCCAGCGGCCGTTTTGTGTTGCTCCGCTTGCAGGAAACGCTCAAGGGCGGAGACAACAGAAATTACATCGAAATCTACGACACGCGCCAAAAACGCACCATCCTCTCGGAAGCCTCCAACCGGTCGCAGCTGAGCTGGATGCCAAAATCGGATATCCTTTATTACGTGGCCGACGGAAACGACGGAAGAGTGATGTACACACTTGACCCGCTACAATCCGAAACCAAAATCATTGCCCAAAACCTGCCCCGCGAGAATTTCAGGATGGCTCCCGATGAAAAATCGATGTTTTATTCCTCAAAAGAAACCGTAAGCGTTACCACGCCAAGCGGATTGAAGCGGCTTATCGGTATTGACGACCGTCAATCGAGTTACCGCGACAGGTATTTTCTCTATCGTTACTTTTTTGACACCGGCCTCACCCAACAACTTACTTACGGAAGACAAACCGCATCGCTGAACGACATTACCGACGACGTGAAATACCTGCTGTTCTCCACATCCGAAGAAGATTTAACCGAACGCCCGTTCCGCCGAAGCAGTATGTATATGCTCGATTTGCAAACAATGGCCATCGACACCATTTGGAAAAATGCCACGTACACGTATTCTGCCCAATTTTCGCCCGACGGCAAGCAATTGCTCATCCACGGCGCACCGGAAGCCTTCAACGGCATCGGGCTGAACATCAACGAAGGGCAAATTGCCAACAGCTACGACACGCAATCGTTTATGATGGATTTGGCAACACAACGGGTGGAGCCGGTAACCAGAAATTTCAATCCCACCATCAACGCGCAAACGTGGAACCCGGCAGACAATTTCATTTATTACCGGGTGGAAGAAGGCGACCGCGGCAACGTGTATCGGTATTCGCCCCGCACGAAAAAATTCGATAAACTTCCGCTGAAAGAAGATGTTGTCCGCTCGTTCAGCATTTCCGAAAACGGGCTTTGGGCTACCTACACCGGTGTGAGCGTTTCCAACTCGTCGCGAAGTTACCTGCTCAACCTCAAAACAAACGAATCCACGCTTATCTCCGATCCTTTCGCCGAACAACTCGCCACGCTTACCCTGGGCGAAGTGAGAGACTGGAATTTCAAAAGCTCTTTCGGCGACGAAATTCAAGGCCGGTATTACCTTCCGCCCAATTTTAACCCGAACAGAAAATATCCGCTCATTGTGTATTATTACGGAGGAACAAGCCCCACATCGCGCGGTTTCGAAAGCACCTATCCGCTGCACGTTTACGCGGCGCAGGATTATGTGGTTTACACGCTGCAGCCGAGCGGCACAACCGGATACGGGCAGGAATTTTCGGCGCGCCACGTGAACGCCTGGGGCGACCAAACGGCCGAGGAGATTATTGAAGGCGTTCAGAAATTCGTTGCCGCGCATTCGTTTGTGGACGGTAAAAAAATCGGGAACATCGGCGCATCCTACGGCGGATTTATGACGCAGTACCTCATTACGCAAACCGATATATTTTCCGCGTCGGTTTCGCACGCCGGCATCAGCAACATCACCAGCTATTGGGGCGAAGGCTTCTGGGGATATTCGTACAGCGCGGGAGCAAGCGCGGGAAGCTACCCGTGGAACAACCCGAAACTTTACACGGAACAAAGCCCGCTTTTCCACGCCGATAAAATTAACACGCCGCTCCTATTGCTGCACGGCACGGCAGACACCAACGTTCCCATCGGCGAAAGCATTCAGATGTACACGGCGCTGAAACTGCTGAACAAGCCGGTGGAATTTATTCAGGTGGAAGGCGAAAACCACGCCATTTACAACTACGACAAACGCATCGCGTGGAACAACGCCATTTACGCGTGGTTTGCCAAGTGGCTGAAAGACGATTCGCGGTGGTGGGATTCGATGTATTCGGATAAATAGATTTTTAGAACAAAGAGCAAAGATTTTATTGATGAAAAAGAAAATACAACAGCCAAAAAAAGATGATTTAGGGGTAAACGAACCCGAAGCAACTTACGAAACAGTTTCTACAGAAATCGTCGACAAATGGAATCCCAACAAACCGTTCCACGGAACGCAGGAGGAATGGTGGGAGCATTTTCACGAGATTGAAAAGGGGAAGTTCACTCCGTTGGAAGAAGCAAACAAAAAATTCGAAGAATGGAAGGAACAATACCTGAAAAGCCGGTTATAGTTAGCGAGTCTTTCAAGGAACATCGAAAAGATATCTACGCTTTCGGACTAAAAACGTTCGGCTATTTTCAGGCAGAAAAGTATGTCCGGCAAATTAAACAATCGCTCGACACCCTTTCTTCGTATTACAATGTTTATCCCGAATGCCGCCATCTCGCCACAAAAAAACGCATTTATCGGAACATTATTCTCGATGCCCATTTAATTATTTACCGAATTACGGATGAACGAATTGAAGTGCTGGACATTATTCATTCCGCAGCAAGCATTCGGAAAATACAGGCAACCAAAAAGATAAAAATATGAATTTAAATATAATCTGCGCAGAAGTGGAGAAAATAGCCCGCTCCGTGGGAGCATTTCTGAAAAGCGAGCAGGCAAAACTTCGCAACACAGATATCGAGTTGAAGGGGACGCGCAATTTTGTAACATACATCGATACGGAAGCCGAAAAGATGTTGGTGGAAAATTTGAGAGGGCTCATCCCCGGCGCCACTTTTCTCACCGAAGAAGGTACGGTTTCCTATGCCGAAGGCAAGTACACGTGGATCATAGACCCGCTGGACGGAACCACCAATTACGTGCACGGCGATACGCCGTATTCCGTTAGCATT
Source organism: Bacteroidia bacterium (assembly GCA_030539475.1). Lineage (GTDB taxonomy): Bacteria > Bacteroidota > Bacteroidia > Bacteroidales > Dysgonomonadaceae > Petrimonas. The sequence goes on from JAUNRY010000175.1 coordinate 4,516, forward strand.
GCTTTGATGAAAGACAAGCAAGCGGTTTTGGGCGTAGTGTACGACCCCGTTGCCGATGAACTCTTTTCCGCCGCCGAAAAAGGAAAAGCTACGCTTAACGGCAATCCGATAAAAGTAAGCTCGCACAACACGCTTACCAACGGATACATCGGATTCGGAATCCCCTACTCCCTCGACGCCCGCGGCGAAAAAATCCTGCAAAACGCCATAGAACAATTCCGCCATTGCAGTTTCCGCATCAAAGGATCGGCGGCTGCCGAAATATGTTACGTGGCCTGCGGCCGCAGCGACGCCTATTTCCATTCCGGCTTGTCGCCGTGGGACGTGGCGGCGGGAACGTTCATTCTGGAATGTGCCGGAGGCAAGAATACCGATTTTTCCGGTGGGAATGGTTATATTTTCAGCAAAGAATTGGTGGCAAGCAACGGAGCGATACACAAAGATATTGTAGAACAAATTGTTAATTATTAATTTCTAATTATTAATTACTTACATTATAGAATGGACAACCAAACCATCATAATTGCATTTTTACTAACGCTCTTTGCCGGCC
>JAUNRY010000176.1 GCA_030539475.1 Bacteroidia bacterium
GCCAGTTCTTTTCCTTGCAGGTTGGCAGCGTAAAATTCATCAATAATGGGTTGGTAATGCGCATCCCAAGTTGCTTTTTGGGCAGAGTCTAATCGGGCATACTCGCCGCGGATGTATCCTTCTGACAACCGGGTTTTCACGCCCGGGCGCAACATTTTCAAGTCGTTCACAATATCCATATCGTGTGCGCTGGCAATGCTCATTTCTTGTTGTTGAGCCGCCACGCGCCCTTCGTAATCATCGTAGAAATTGGCGGGAAGCTCAAACGTTTTGTCTTCATACAAAGCCAAATGTGCGGTATCCGCCATCCAGTTTCGGTGTGCCACTTTGTGGTGATGGAACAACACGAAAGGTTTTTCTTTGTCGCGTTTTTCTTCCAGCCAATCAATGGTTAAATCGGTAATGATATCGGTAACGTAGCCTTTGTAATTTACGCGGCCTTCGGGCGTAATAAAATCGGGTTGATAATAGTTTCCTTGTCCGGGTAGGATTTCCCAATAATCGAAATTGGTTGGTTCGCTGTCCAGATGCCACTTTCCAATCATCGCGGTTTGGTATCCGGCCTGTTTCAGCAGTTGTTGCACGGTTTGCTGGCTGCCGTCGAACGCGGTAATATTATCTATTTTTCCGTTCTTGTGGCTGTGTTTTCCCGTGAGCAAACACGCGCGGCTAGGCGCCGAAATGGAGTTGGCCACGTACGCGTTACGAAAAATAACGCCGTTATTGGCAATTCTGTCGAGATTGGGCGTTTCTATGTGGCGGTTGTCGTAGCAGCTCATCATTTGGCGGGTGTGGTCGTCCGTCATAATGTAAACGATGTTGAGGGGCTTTGTTTGCTCCACTTTTTTCGCGCTGCCGCACGATGTAAGCACGGCCACGCCTGCTAAGGGATAAAGAAGTTTTGATATTGGTAGCATAACTTTTTGGTTGTTATTGTTATAAATTATTTTTCTACAGGATATAATGTAAATTCAAATTGCGTTTTGTCAATTGGCACACAATACTGCGATAAAACGCCCGGGCCACATGTTGCAGTACCCACTCCCATTTGTTCATAATCAAGATGAACGGTAACGGTACCGCTTTCTTTGAGTTCGTTAATGTGCGCAGCTTCTTCAATAACTTTATCGGAATAAGGCAGGGTACTAAATTGGAACGGTTTGTTTGATTTTGCGAACAATCCGCAGTTATTGTCATCGGTAATTTTTGCCCAACGCACATCGGTGCGATTGCCCGTGGCTTGAGGCACAACATAGTGATGAAACATTTGTTGTGGTGATGTATGGTAAATACCGATTTTCCCTGCTTGTTTTCGGTCGGTTTGCGTTTCCACATCGCCACGGCCAAGATACGAAATATTTCCAAAATCATCTTTCATCTCAAACACGAGCCCGATGCGGGCGACGGCTTTTACGAGAGATGTATCGGGGAGGAAATAGGTGTTAATTTTTAATCCGCCATTTTTGTCAACGGAGTAAATAAAGGTAGCCTCGCCAATTTTTTTATTTTCGCTGTTCAGCAAATCAACGTGGGAAGTAACTGATGAACGGTTGTGTTGAACCTTGGTAGCTCGCTGCGAAAGAGATTGAAGTCCTGCTTGTTGCCAAGCGCGAGCACCGTTGCGGTCGCGACGGTCATTTTCCGTGGCCGGACGATATAGGCTAAGCGTGATAGGACTTGCCAGAAACTCCTTTCCATCAACTGTGAGAGAACGGACGACACCGGTTTTGTCATCAACCTCAAACGCGAGTTTTCCTCTTTTTGGCGGGGCTAAAACCGATAGCGGCGCTTTACCTTTCAACACAAATTGGTCGTATGCAACTTCGTGTTGTGTATTTATAAACGGCGCAGCTTCGCGGCGATGCCAGCCGAGATTAAGATACGCTTCGTGAACGTTCTTTGGGAAAATCACTTGTTCGAACGATAATTCCGTGGTTTGATGCGGGGCGCAATCAACAATTTTTATGCCTTGAGCTAAAATGGTTCCGTTATCAGCGGTTACGTTCCATCTTAATTCATATTCGTTGAGATTGGAGAAATCGAACCAGTTTTTTACATTAACGGTAAGTGCTGTTTCATCCTTCATCTCCGATTTCACGTTCTGGTACACTTTTTTTACTTCGGCCAAATGCGGGTGTGGGCGTCTAAAAGCATCCACCAGTCCGTTGGCACAAAAACTTCCGAAGCTGGGCACGCCTTCCGGGCCATATTCGCCGCCGTAAGCCCAATACCATTTCCCGTTTTCGTCTACTTCGTAGAATGTTTGGTCAACCCAATCCCATATGGCGCCTCCTTGTGCCATTGGCTCATTTTCAAACACATCCCAGTAATCTTTCAAGCCACCCACACTGTTTCCCATCGCGTGCACATATTCGCACAAAATAAATGGGCGGTAAATATCGTCTTGTGCCACGTATTCTTTAATTTCGTCAACGCTGCGGTACATCCGGCAATAAATATCGGAGTTATAATCTAAGCGAGCCAGCTCGTATTGCACGGGCCGTGTGTTATCAGTGGCTTTAAGCCAATCGTAAGTACGATGGAAATTAATGCCGTTACCTGCTTCATTTCCCAACGACCAAATGACGATGGCAGGATTATTCTTTGAGCGGTGATACATTCGTTCCGTCCGGTCGAGATGCGCCGTAAGCCAGGTGCTGTCTTTGGCAAGCGATGCAGGACCGTAGCCCATTCCGTGCGATTCAATATTGGCTTCGTCAATCATATACAGGCCGTATTGATTGCAAAGTTTGTACCACATCGGATGAGCAGGGTAATGTGCATTGCGAACTAAATTGATGTTGTTTTGCTTCATCAACTTAATATCTTCCAGCATTAATTCCTTACTCACTGTGCGCCCGCGTTGTGAATGCTCGTGCCGGTTTACCCCTTTTACGAGGATTGGAACGCCGTTTATATGAAACCTGCCATCTTTAATTTCCGATGTTCTGAAACCCACTTGAGAAGATAAAATTTGCGATGTTTTTCCCGATGTGTCTTTCAATTCAATAAGCAGCATATAAAGATTGGGATGCTCGGCACTCCATTTATGTACGTTTGGGATATTTTTTGGTGAAAACCGGATATTATTTTCGGCGTTGGCCGATACTGAAACCGACTCAGAAAGTATTGTATTGCCATTATTGTCTAACAAATCGTACGAAACGGATCCTGCAGATTTCAGATTATCCAGTTTAACGTTCAGTTCCCATAAACCGTCGCGATAATGCGTTTTATCGAGGGATGACGTTACTTCGTAATCGGCGATATATTGTTTTGGCGTACTGTAAAGATAAACGTCGCGCTCAATACCGCTCATGCGCCACATATCCTGACATTCGAGGTATGAACCCGAACTCCATCTGTACACTTCGATAGCGAGCACATTTTCACCTTCTTTCAACTTATCGGTAACATCCCATTCGGCGGCTGTTTTGCTGTCCTGATTATATCCCAACAGTTCGCCGTTCAACCAAACGTAGAAAAAAGATGAAACGCCCTCGAAACACAAAACTACGCGTCGGTTTTCCCAAGCCGAAGGCACGGAAAACGTACGTCGGTAAGAACCAACTTCGTTGGTCTCATGCGGAACAAATGGAGGGTTTTTCTTAAAGTTAAATAATTTATCATCAAATTCGTACGTTTCATTCACATACATCGCTAATCCAAAACCTTGCCGTTCCCAGTTGCCCGGAACTTGGATTTTTGCCCAGCTACCGGTATAGTAATCGGGTTCGTAAAACTTTTTGGGGCGCGTGTCGGGGTTGCGTACCCAGTTAAAATCCCACGTTCCGTTGAGATTAAGATAGTAGGAGGATGCTTCGTAATCGCCTTTTCGTGCATCGGAAATATCGGCATAAGGAACTACGTTGGTATGCGGAGCAATTTTGTTTTTTCCAACCGCATACTGACTTTGCCACTCGGGTAATTGTTGCGCCGAAGTTTCCGCCAGGCTGAAAAGAAGAATGAAAGTAAAGATATTTTTAAAAAGTTGGTTCATTGTATATTTGTCATTATTATAGGTGAAAATATAAGCAAAAATGCAAACTTTTTTATTATTTGAACTGTTTCGACTGTGAATAAACAGGAAACACAAAGTTAAAAATAAGTTTCCTAATTACACTATTAAATGTCCGCTTAATTAAAGAAATTTATCTTTAATTGCTTGTAAAAATTTATAATTAGACTGAAAAAAGCTACCTTTGCGGAAATAAACGATTGACAACCATGCCCGAAATTCCCCCTGTATACCCCAAACTTCCCGAACCCGCGTTAAGGAGGCTTCCGTGGTATTTATCTTACGTGAAAATGCTTAAAAAGCAAGGAGAAATGTACGTTTCATCCACGCAGATAGCCAAAGAAATTGACGTGTCGGCAACGCAAATTGCCAAAGACCTTTCGTATGTGGACATTACCGGTAAAACGCGCGTGGGTTATCACATCGATGAATTAATTCAGGTTCTCGATGATTTTTTGGGCTTTACCAAATTGCACAAAGCGGTGGTTTTTGGGGTAGGAAGTTTGGGAGCGGCACTGTTATCGGACTCGGGATTGGAACATTACGGTTTGAAAATCCTGGCCGGATTCGATGTAAGAGAGTCACTCGTGAACCAAAAAATATATAATATTCCCGTTTTTCACTCCGACGATTTTACAGGATGGAATAAAAAAGAAAAAGCCGAAATCGGCATTCTCACCGTACCTCCCGATTACGCACAGCAAGTTGCCGATTATATGATTGCCAACGGCATAAAAGGCATTTGGAATTTTACGCCCTTCCGCATTCGTGTCCCTGAAGGTATTGCGCTCCAAAATACGTCGTTATACGCGCACTTGGCCGTGATGTTCAACCGGTTGATGTAGAGAAGATTCTTCACAGCGTTCAGAATAACAAAATAAAACAGCAGTAATGCTTGTGTCTCGATTTTAAAAAACAAAAAAAATGAAAATATTCGCAATCGG
>JAUNRY010000177.1:0-1402 GCA_030539475.1 Bacteroidia bacterium
CTCACCAACTCTTCAAACAACCTTTCAAACGTCTTGTCCAAATCAAGGCTTTTGCCCGGGTGGGGGCGCGATGTTTGCAACACGGAGCTGCGAACGGCCGTTAACCACCGAAATCGTTCCGGAACTTCCAACAACGCTATATGCCCGCATTTTTTGCGGCCTGCGGCAATTTCTTTAAAAGTCTCAAGGTGGTGAATTATGTCTTCGTACTCCAAGTCCGGTTGCATTAATCCGAATTTTTTCGGACACAGGTGGTATTCCAGCCGAATGTAATTTTCTTTTTTCGAGAAAAGAATCAACCCGATGTTGAAAAACTCTTCCCGCTCCACCCTTGGAACCAGCCGTATAACGGCGTATTCGTACAACTTAACCTTGTGCATTTCGTGCTTCGTTTAAAAAGTTAAGGGAGTTTTCCAACCTTGTTTTCAGAAAGTTGAAATAAACGCGGCGAATCTCATCGGGAGTTTCCGGCGTGTCGCGCCACATCAGCCATTCATCGGGAATAAGAGCGATAATTTCGTTGAAAAAGTCATCGGTTAATTTTTCCTTTGCCCACTTGTCGGCTTCGTCGAGTTTTGAAGCCTGCGACAGCAGCACGTGGTCTTTGATGTGCGGAAACGGATTGAGCGCGTGCCGTTCAAAATCTTTCCACGAATGATGGAAGTAAAACGACGCGCCGTTATCGATAATCCACAATTCGCGATGCCAAAGCAACAGGTTGGTATTATTGAATGTGCGGTCGATGTTGGTGATGAAAGCGTCTAACCACACGATTTTCGATGCCAGCAACGGGTCAATTTTTACCGACGGGTCGTAAGCGATTGCGCCCGAAAGGTAATGCAGCCCAAGGTTGAGCCCTTCGCTGGCTTTCAGCAAATCCTGAATTTCCTCGTCGCCTTCGGTGCGGCCAAAATCCACATCGAGCAGGGCGAATACCAGTTCGGGAACGTTCAGTTCGAGGCCTTTAGCGATTTGGCCGCCCAACAGTTCCGAAATCAGCATTTTGGTTCCGTGTCCCGCGCCGCGAAATTTCAGCACATACTTGAAATCGTCGTCGGCTTCGGCCAATGCCGGCAGCGAGCCGCCTTCGCGCAACGGAAGAATGTAGCGCATAACGGTTACGGTTCGGAGCGAAATGTCTTTTTCCATCAACGGCAAAGATACAATTATTTTACGCTACCACGTCGTCAGAATTTATTAAAATGCAGCCGGCCTGATACATTTCCTGCAACGCTTTCTTATCGTCGCCCGGATTCGCGTTCACGGGTTTTACGGCATCGGTAATAACGTACGTATGAAAACCTTCGTTAATTGAGTCAATTGCCGATGCTTTTACGCAGTAATCGGTGGTTAAGCCGCATACATACAGGTTGGTAATTTTATTTTCGCGAAGATAATCGGG
>JAUNRY010000177.1:1502-4952 GCA_030539475.1 Bacteroidia bacterium
CAAAAATCGTTCTGAACATCCACTATTAATAATGCTTTTTTCATTTTTATAAGACTTTTAGAATCAAGAGCCAAGAACCAAGACGTTTGATGTCTTGGAGCTTATTACCAACTTATAACAATGAAAAAGGGTTTGGGTTCAAATGCGTGATTGGAACAAGCGATTTCCAAATCGCTTCAGAAATAAAGCAACTTGGAAGTCGCTTCACCCTAATTCACGTAAAAAAACTCACCGCTCTCGACAAAACACTTTCCCGTTTTATTTCCGGCTGCAATTTTCCCATCATCTCTAGATGGCAGTGTAACAGCTCTCCGGTTTTTTCATCGCGAAGGTGTAATCCGTTGCCTTGGCAAAATTTGTAAGACTTGCAAGTAGCGCATTTTCCGGTTTTTGTCCATCGGCGGTCGCGCATCACCTGATAGCGGGTATTCCACACCGTCCAGAAATCGTCTTTGTAAATATTTCCCTGAATATAGTCGCCGCGCAAGCTGGGGCAGGCGCTGATATCGCCGTTTGCCAATACCGATCCGATATGTATTCCTGCCTGGCAAAAGAACGGCGCGTCGCGCACTTCCATTTCGTAATCGGCCAAATAGCCTTCGCATCCGTAGGAAACATCGATTTTTCCTTCCTTGCGCGTTTCTTTTATAAAATCCATCATTTGCACGAACTCTTCGGTGGAAAGTTTCAGCAACGGATTGTCTTTGGCTCTTCCTTTGGGAAAAACGGTGAACAGCCGCCAATGCTTTACATCCAGCGAAATGAGCATGGATTTTAGCTTGTGCAGATCGCGAATGTTCTTTTTGTTTACGCACGTAACCACATCGTACACCAAGCCGGGTGTGGCGGCCACACGCGAAATGGCGTTTACCGCGCGAAGCCATGAACCTTTTTTCCCGCGAAACCAATCGTGAGATTCTTCGCAGTATCCGTCCAGGCTTACGGTTACGGAGCGTAATCCGGCATCGAGAAGCGAGTCGAGCCGCTCTTGCGACAATCCCCACCCGTTGGTAACGAATCCCCACGGGTATTCCATGTTGCGAATTTGGCTGCCTACTTCCTCCAGGTCTTTTCGCACGAGCGGTTCGCCGCCGGTAATCACAATCATTGTTTTATGAGGGTTCACGTGCGGGCGGATGTCGGAAAGGATTTTCAGAAAATCTTCTTTGGGCATATCCTGCACGATGTTTTCTTTCGTGCAATCGCTTCCGCAATGCACGCAGTTGAAATTGCAGCGCAACGTGCATTCCCAAAACAGGTAGGTGAGGTTGTGCAGCTTGGCCTGTGTGTTTTTGTGCTGTTGATAAAGCGCGAGAATCACATTTTTTTGCAGGTTCATTTTCAGAAGTTTTACTTTTGGGTTGGCCGCACGCCGTACATGGCAATGGGATTATTGTCGAATTTTCCGGGTGGAATCAGAATAGTGCTGTCGAGAGAACGAATCGAATCTTCCGTTTTCTTCCTTAACTCTTCTTGTTCGCGCTCTTTTTCGGGATAGTTTTTCCGTGCGCAACCAAAAAACGCCAACAGGCCAAGAATGGCGGCGATAACTATTTTGTCGTATAATGCAAGAAGTCTTTTTCTCATTTTCGTTTACTTGTCTTCGTTGGTAACTGCTCCGGGCATTGCCGCGGTTTCTTTTTTCAGTTGAAAGTGGGAATCGGTTTTCTCAAAAACGCCTTCATTCCAGCTTCCGCTGCCTTTTTTGATTCTTTTCATTTGCGATGAATTTACCGTAAGCGAATCGGGCGCGTAAAAGCCGCCGTTTTCCGTCTCATCTAAATCTTCGGCATAAATCCAATGGTTTACTCCGGGAAACTCGTTGAATTTCAGTTCAAATTCGCCATTTGCATCGGTCTTTACCGTGTCGTTTGCCGGTGCGTAACCCGTTTTATGAATTATCCGGATATCTCTAATCGGTTTTTGCGACGATTTATCACTTACTTTTCCTCTTATTACGAAATCGGCAGATGGTGTGCCGTATTCTACGCGGGGTAAAATAAAGTCGCATCCGGTTATCGTGCCCAGCAAGGTGAAAAATGCAGTGAGCATTTTTGCATACGTTTTCAATACGATTCGCTTCATAATATATCAATTATTAGTTTTGACAAAGCAATGCTATACCTTATAGATGAAAAAAACGCGAAAACGTTGCACCGAAACCTGAATATTTTCAAAAATACAGGTTTTTTCGGTAATATTCGGTTTAATTAATGAAAAAAATCACTATTTGTGGGGATTGTTTGGCGTTGGTTTATGGTGTTACTTTGCATCCTAATTTTTACAGATATTTAAACCCGATGAAAAGATTAATAGTGATTTTATGGGCCATAAGCCAGATTTTTGTATCGTATTCCAATAATAATGAACCCGATAAAGACTCACTCCCGCAAGACACGCTCAAAGCGTACTACCTGGATGAGGTGGTAGTAAGCTCTTCCGTAAAGGAAACCAACCAGTTGAAGAATTTGCCTACGGCAGTTTCGGTAGTTTCGCCCCGGCAGTTAAGCAACAGCCAGATAGGTTCGCTTCCCGCGCTGAGCGGAGTTATTCCCAACTTTTTTATTCCGTCTTACGGCTCCAAGGTTTCAACTCCCATTTACATACGCGGTATCGGGGCAAGGTTAGGTGCTCAAACCGTGAGTTTGTATGTGGACAACGTGCCGAGTTTCAACCCGTCGGCATTCGATTTCGAATTTCAGGATATTCAGCGCGTGGAGGTTTTGCGCGGAGCGCAGGGAACGCTTTACGGGCGCAACGCCATTGGCGGAATTGTGAATATTTACACGCTATCGCCGCTCACGTTTCAGGGAACTTCGCTGATGATGAGTGGCGGAAATTACGGACGGTTTTCCGTGAAGGGCTCCAACTACAGCAAGTTGGCCGATAATTTCGGTGTGTCCGTAGCGGCATATTATCAGAAAGACGATGGGTATTTTCTCAATAAATACACCGGAAAAAACGTGGATGCTTCCGATAACGCCGGCGGAAAAATAAAAATGGAGTGGGAGATAAGCCCGGCTTTCAAAGCCTTGTTTTTTGGCAATTACGATTACGTTGATGGAGGCGCATTCCCGTATATGCACGTAGATTCAGCGGCATCGAACTTCAACGAGCCGTCGTCGTACAAAAGGTATTTGGTAACAAACGGGCTGTCGTTGCAATACATGGGCAACGGGTTCAGCCTGAATTCTACTACCGGATATCAGTTTTTGAAAGACGATATGCGCATGGATCAGGATTACACGCCGTTGTCGGTTTTCTCCATTCGGCAAGAACAAAAAGAGCATTCTGTTAGTCAGGAAATTACGGTGAAATCAGAAAATCGCGGGAAATACAATTGGGTAGTGGGAGCGTTTGGGTTTAGCGACCATCGCACCATTGATACCCCCGTTAAAATTAAGCAAGAAGGAGTGGCCGGCCTGCAAGCCATTTTAGACAGAAATCCCG
>JAUNRY010000008.1:0-15940 GCA_030539475.1 Bacteroidia bacterium
TTACGCAGGGCGTTGCCCTACGCTATTGGCTGATGCGCTTTCAGCGCGAATTTCCGCAAGTCCACAAGTTTTCGGGATGAGCCTTCAGTAACGGTATTTCAGATAGAGTTTAAGCATAAAAAATGGGTTATATCAAACATAACCCATTTTTTAACATTACTTTAATCAAGTGGTGCCACCAAGAATCGAACTAGGGACACACGGATTTTCAGTCCGTTGCTCTACCAACTGAGCTATGGCACCATCGCTTTTTTAAATTGCGACTGCAAAGATAAAAGTATTTTTTACAAATAAAAAATTTTGAAACAAAAATGTCGCGAAATTTTCAGGTTATTCCTCAATCGGGTTCCATCCCTGGGCTTTCAGGTCCATTTCTTGTCCGTCGCGGGTAATCAGGCGATACCCGTCTTCGGGTTTGGTAATATGTCCGACAAGATGTATGCCCGGTATGGCTGACACTTTTTCGTGAAGCGATAACGGAACGGTAAATAGCAACTCGTAGTCTTCGCCGCCGTTGAGCGCAACGGTAGTTACATTCAGGTTGAATGTCTCCGCCATGACGGCGGTTTGGTAATCGATGGGCAGGCGCTCTTCGAAAATGCGGCAACCCGTGTTGCTTTGCTTGCAGATGTGAATAATGTCTGACGACAACCCGTCCGATACATCAATCATGGCCGTGGGCAAAATTTCGTGTTCCGCCAAAAGCTGAACGATATCTTTGCGAGCCTCCGGCTTGAGCTGACGCTCCAAAATATATTCTTTCCCCGAAAAATCGGGCTGAAAACCGGCTTTCCCGCCAAATACACTTTTTTCACGTTCCAGTAATTGCAAGCCCATGTAGGCCGCGCCCAAATCGCCCGACACAAATATCAGGTCGGTATCCTTCGCGCCGTTGCGGTAAACAATTTTGTCATCCTCGGCAATCCCGATACACGTTACCGAAATGGAAAATCCGGTAAGCGACGAAGTGGTGTCTCCGCCCACTAAATCAACGCCGTAAATCTCGCAAGCGAGTAAAATGCCGGCATAAAATTCGTCCAGTTCCTCTACCGAAAATCGTTTCGAAATTCCCAACGAAACCGTTATCTGTTGCGGCTTACCGTTCATGGCGTAAATATCGGAAAAATTTACTGCCGCTGCTTTGTAACCCAGGTGTTTCAGCGGAGCATACATCAAATCGAAATGAATGCCTTCCAGCAACAAGTCGGTGGTTACGAGCGTTCGTTTACCGGAATTATCGATAACGGCCGCATCGTCGCCAACGCCTTTTAGCGTGGTGGGTTGCGTGAGTTTTATGTTTTTGGTGAGGTGGTTTATGAGCCCGAACTCGCCGAGGGTAGAAATTTCTGTACGCATGATAATTGTTAAATAGTGGACGAGCACCAAGTAAAGAATTGCTCCCTACTCGTTACTCGTTTACCGGCTTACCGTCAACTCGTTTACTTTATTTTTTCCACAATAGCGCGCATTATTTCCGCCATTTTGGGTTGGGCTATTTTGGCGGCTTCCTGCACTTCTTCGTGCGAAACTTCCACAATTTTTCCAATCACACCCAAATCGGTAATGATGGAAAATGCCAGCACCTTCATTTTGGCGTGGTTGGCAACAATAACTTCGGGAACGGTACTCATGCCCACGGCATCGCCGCCTATAATGCGCAACCAGTTATACTCGGCAGGAGTTTCGAACGTGGGGCCCGATAATCCCACGTAAACGCCGTGTTGCAGCTTTATGTTTTTTTCTTTCGCTATTTCCATCGCCATCAGCCTGAGCTCCTTGTTGTATGCTTCGCTCATATCGGGGAAGCGGGTTCCCAGCTCTTCGTGGTTTTTTCCGTGAAGCGGATGTTCGGGAAACAGGTTTATGTGGTCTTCGATGAGCATGATATCGCCCACATCGAAGCTCGAATTCATTCCGCCTGCCGCGTTCGAAACAAAAAGATACTCCACGCCCAGCGCTTTGAACACTCGTACGGGGAAAGTTACCTGTTTCATGTTGTAACCTTCGTAGTAATGGAAACGTCCTTGCATGGCTATAACCCGTTTGTTTCCAAGCGTTCCGATAATGAGTTTCCCGCTGTGCCCTTCCACGGTGGAAACGGGAAAGTTGGGAATTTCGGTATAGGAAATTTCAGTTGTATCTTTAATTTCGCGGGCAAGTTCGCCCAATCCGGTTCCTAAGATAATGGCCGTGTTGGGCACATCGCCGATTTTATTTTTTAGATAATCGGCTGTTTGCTTGATAGCTTCTAACATGTTTATTGATTTTTTTATTGAATGATTCTTTGTCTTTTTTCTCTAAAAATAATACTTCAACGGGAATATAATACAGGTTTTTCTTAAATTCTTCGTTAAGAAAAGGTAAATCCCGAAACCGCATGGCGTCTTTTTCGGTAGTGATAATTATTTTATCGTCGTCGTCCACGTCCAACAACTTCATTTCGTGCTCTATTTCTTCAATGTCTTCCGCTTTAAAGAAATGATGGTCGGGAAAGAACTTGGGATACAAATTGTATGTTTTCAGTTCCAGTTTTTCCACCAATGGCTGTGGCGAAGCTATTCCCGTAACCAGAAACACGTGTTTCTTGCGTAAATCGTCGGGGTCGAGGCTTTCAGATTGAAGATCGGGGAAAACGGGCGTTATATTTCCGTAATCGAACGTGGTGAAATACAAATCCTGATAAGGAAACAAGTCGAGTCCGTTTTCGTAAATCCGAAAATCGATGGGCTGCATGTCGCGGCTGCACTTGGTAACGATAACCATGGCGGCGCGGTCTTTTTCCTTCAGCGGTTCGCGAAGATTTCCTGCCGGAAGCAGTTTGTCTTCGTAAACCGGACGGTTGCTATCGACCAGCAGAATGGAGAGCGACGGCGTTACGTTGCGATGCTGGAATCCATCGTCCATCAGAATTACTTCGGGACGTTCTTTTACATCCATAGACCGTATTTTCTCTATGGCGTTCCGCCGCTTTTTATCCACCACAACCAATGTGTGGGGGAATTTCTGTTTTATTTGCAGCGGCTCATCGCCCACCTCGTGCGGCTTCGAGCTCACCTCTACAATTTTAAAACCTTTGCTTTTTCGTTTGTAGCCGCGGCTCAGCACCGCCACTTTGTATCTGGCTGACAATAAGCCGACAAGGTATTCTATGTGCGGAGTTTTACCGGTTCCGCCCACCGTGATATTCCCCACGCAAATAATCGGGATGTCAAACTTATGCTGTTTCAGCATTTTGACATCGAACAACTTGTTCCGGACCGACACGCCTAACCCGTACAGCCACGATAATGGCAGCAGTGAATGTCGTATGCGGGGCGATGGTAAATCCATAAAGCGGCTTTTTGCCAACAGCTAATGGCTAACAGCCAACGGCTAATTAATATTTAAATCATACGGCAAACGCGCCTGAATATAATCCTGATCTTTGATGTTTTTCAGCAGCATAAACATATCGTAGCTTTCTCCCAGATAATTTTTCAGCGTTTTGGCTGCTAATTCTTCTTTGTTTCTGTTGAAAATTTCTTCGAATGGCGATTTCATTCTCGGATATTCGAAAACAGCGTAATTTTCTCCCAAGTTCGCGAGTTCGGCGGCAATTTCAATGGCTTCGCGAACGCCGCCCAATTCATCTACCAACCCTATTTCTTTGGCCTGGTTACCTGTCCAAACCCGGCCTTCGGCATATTTTGCCAGGCTGTCTTTCGGCATTCCGCGGCCCTCGGCGCATCTGGTGAGGAATAAATCGTACCCGTTATCTACGTATGACTGCAGCATAACTGCTTCCTGAGCGTTGAAAGGGCGCGAAATATTTCCAAAATCGGAAAACTCGTTGGTTTTAACTACATCGGTGTCAATACCCAGTTTATCGAGCGTTCCGCTAAAATTCGGAATCATGCCGAAGATACCGATAGAGCCCGTCATGGTGGTTGGCTGCGCCACAATTCTGTTGGCGTTGCAAGCAATGTAGTATCCGCCCGACGCGGCCAAATCGCCCATGGAAACAACCACCGGTTTTTCTTCCTTCAAATCGGAAATGGCTTTCCATATTTGTTCCGACGCGTAAGCGCTTCCTCCACCGGAATTTACGCGAAAAACCACGGCTTTTATGTCGTCGTCCCGGCGGAGTTTTTCTATTTCATTTACCATATATTTATCCTGAATACCGCTCGAGCTGTTTCCCGATGAAATATTGCCAACGGCATACAACAAAGCGATGGAATTGGTAGATTTTCTGATGGTTTGCGTTCTTACCGATTTCATATTGTCAACCGTGGCCGAAGGAATTTGGGCATCGGCATCTATTTCGATAAGATCGCGAAGGTAGTTTTTCATTTCGTTTTCGTAAAGAATGGTATCTACCAGGTTTTGCGATAACAGGTAATCGGTTTTCTTGAACATGGGAAGCTCATTGGCAATGGAATCTATTTGTGCCGGGTTCATGTTTCGGGATGCGGCTATGTCGGTTTTCATAAATCCCCAAATATCGTTCAGGAAAGAGTTGACCTGCTCGCGGTTTTCGTCGCTCATTTCGGTTTGAGTAAAGGGTTCGGCAAAAGATTTGTAGGTTCCCACTTTAAAAAGTTGCATTTCAATGCCTAATTTCTGCAAAGCGTCTTTAAAGAACAGGGGAACAGAAGCCAGTCCGTGCACATCGAGCATTCCTTGCGGATTAATGGCTATTTTGTCGGCCACCGAAGCCAGGTAATAGCCGTTCTGCGTGTAAGAATCGGCATAAGCAACCATAAATTTGCCGCTTTCTTTAAAATCTTCCAGTTCCTGGCGAATTTCAGCCAAAGTGGCGTTGGAAGCGGTAAAAAGGCGTGCGTCTAAATAAATTCCTTTTACTTTATCGTTGGCCTTTGCTTTGCGAATTGCCCCGATAATATCGTTTAATCCCATGGAAGAAGGAATTCCGCCTATCAATCCGCTAAAGGGGTCGCTTTCCGCAACGCGTTCCTGAATGGCGCCTTCCAGCCGGAGGTTTAAAACGGAGTTGTTTTGCAACACGAATGAATCTTGCTTGCCGAATGAACCCATCATCGATCCCATCATGGCAACCATTATCAGCATAGATATGAACGAGAAAATTAAACTCGCTATGATGAAGCCCAACGCGGATGCTAACATCATTTTAAAGAAATCTTTCATAAATTTGTGTTCTAAATTGATTATAAGCACAAAAGTAAAGAAAAAAGCGTTATATTACAATGGAAAACAATTACTTTTTTGTTTCTTTACTCATGTAGGTAGAGAGCGAAGAGCGTAAGGCAAAAGGGAAAGGACGGCGAATTAAAACGCAATATCGCTGCTCAAGGGCCAACGTTCAATGTTAAAAAAACGTAATTAACGAAAGAAAGTAACGAAACGATGCAACGTTTTTTCGTTTTTTCCATCTTTAATAATGTAAGCGATAAGCATGGATGATTCGCAGATAATAGCAGCATGTAAGAAGCAGAACCGTAGCGCCCAAAAGGCGTTATACGAGTTGTATGCTCCAAAAATGATGACTGTATGCCTGCGTTATTGCCACAACGACGAAACCGCCCGCGATTTGCTGCACGACGGTTTCCTGCAAGTTTTTACACAAATAGGCTCGTATTCGGGCAAGGGTTCTTTTGAAGGTTGGTTGCGAAAAATTTTTGTGAATGTAGCGCTCGAAAATTATCGGCAGGAAAAGAAACGGTACGATTTCTTAAACGATTACGAAAAAGATGAATCCTACATCTTAGATGTTCCTGAAGACGATTTCGAGGTGGGCGATATTCCCCGCGAGGAACTTCTGAACGTTATACACCAGATGCCCGAAGGATACAGAACGGTATTTAACCTGGTTATTTTTGAGGATGTCTCGCACAAAGACATTGCCACAATGCTGGGAATTTCTGAGAACGCCTCGCGCTCGCAATATTTCCGGGCAAAAGCTTATTTTCAAAAGAAAGTGCAATCGATGTTGAAAAAGAATTATTTATAGATTTTCTATGAACAAAAAAGATATATTCAAAGAACAACTAAGGTCTGTTTTCAGCGACTTGGAGGCTTCCGCGCCTCACGATGGCTGGGAACGGCTGGAGCAATCGCTCAATGCCGCCGCGCGTGCAAAAATTGTCCGCCGCAACTGGTATATCGGCTCCGCCGCGGCCACTGTGGCCATATTGCTGGGCAGTTTGTTCTTCTTGAAATCGCCCCAAACCGGCGAACAAACTCTTCCGGTTTTTACCGAAGATACTGCCCCTCAAAAGAAAGAAAGCTCAGGCAAACAAGACAGGGAGCCGGCTGCGCCACAATTTGCCCATACAACGGATAAAGAGAATAAAACCGCCTTAACGCTCGATAAACGGCAACTATTGGTATCCCAAACAACCAAAAGCAACGAAATTCCGGCAGCAGCCACAACCGGGCAAACCGAGCAACCTGACGGAAGAAACGCAATAGCAGCAGAAACGCCGGTAAAAGAAACGCCACCCACGGAAGAAAAGCCGAAAGAACAGCCCAATCAGGAAGAAATAGACCGTCTTGTGCGGGAATTTGCCCAAGCCGGCGAAAGGGATATTTTTGCCGAACAAGAACCGGGAGAAAGCAAAAAACGGCCTCTGATGCTGGCATTAAACGCCAAAGGCAGCTTGTCGGCATCGCAAAAAACGGTTGTAAACAGCCCCATGACCTTGCGTAGCGCCAGTGTGGAAAAATCGGACGATAAGCCAACTGATGGTTTTTATTCGGGCAATATGGGCAGCAATTTATCGGCAGGATACGACAACACCGCCCTGCTTAACACCCGAAGCATTGCCGACAACGTGGCCGAAATGGAGCACGATCAACCGGTTTCTGTCGGTTTTACCGTTTCCCGGTCTATCATCGACAGGCTATCGGTAGAGACCGGATTGGTTTACACCTATTTGTTTTCGAGAACGAAAAACACCCATGTAAATTTCCAGAATCAGGAAACACAGCGCTTCCATTATCTGGGCATTCCTCTCAATTTCAATTACAATTTTGTTGATTTTGGAAAATTAGGGCTGTTTACTTCACTGGGAGGAATGATAGAGAAAGATGTTTACGGCGAGTTCAGAAGCGCGGGACAAAGTGTTTCTACCGAGTTTAACGCATCCTCGGAGGGCGCTATCGCCACTAAAATAGAACAAAAGAATCCGCAAATTTCCGTAAACGCGGGAGTAGGAGCATTTTATCCCATCTACGGCGGATTTAATATTTACGGCAAAATAGGAGGCTCCTACTATTTTGACGCTGAAAATGAGTATAAAACTATATATTCCGACAGAAAAATTATTCTCGATTTAAATGTCGGCGTTCGTTTTGATTTTTAACAATTTAAATTATTTAATTATGAATATGAGAAAATTGATTTTATTATTTATTGCGGTAAGCTTTGGGCTTACCATGACTTCGTGCCTCGATGGCAATCAGAACTTCAGCGAATCGGATATTGTGTATATCGATCAGCAAGGAAGCGCCATATACGGCAAAACACTTAGTAATCGTAGGTTGATCACATCCAACCAGATGATTTTAATGGATCCGGGAACTTTTAAATTTTTCCACTACAGTTGGGAAGAAGAGAACGGATATACGCAAATAGGCGATGTAAATGTAAACAACGTTGTTATTCAGGGAGATCCGGTTGATATCGCCAAAACTTACCTCCAAACAAATCCGGTTATGGAGGTGGAAGACCCCGCCCGCTTTAATGAAATAAGAGAACCGATTCGTGATCCCGAAGGTGTTTATTTTGGAGACCTATGGCTTTTCGAATATTCCTATATGGGTAAAGAAGGCGAAACTCCTGTTGTTACTTTCAACAAAAGAAATTCCGACGAACAGTATCCCGACAACGTTGAAATAGATATCCGCCTTGCCAAAACCGGAACTCCGAAAGAAGGCGCTGCCGAAAGACAAATGGGCGACCTTATTTCAGTTGATATGAGAGCATTGAGACAGATGTATGCCGGTCAAAACAAAGATGTGAACATTAAGTTTTTTTACTACGTAAAAGACAAGGAAGAATTGAATGAATCGAGAACTACTTATCTTATGAGAATGAAAAGTTCAGCTCAATAATTTTATGTAAATAACAATTCAACAAAAAAGCTGCCTCCAATCGGGGCAGCTTTTTTCATATCTATAAGCGGAGAAGAATTTTTATTCTTCGCTTTTTGTTTCCTCAGTTTCTTCGGTTTGTGGTTCAACTTCGGTTGCTTCCTCCGCTTTTGCACTACCTTCTTCTTTAACTTCTTCGGCTTCCGGTTTTACCTCAACGCCGGGTTCTTCCTTTGTTTCGGTTTCCTCTGCTTTAGCTTCTTCTGCTTTGGCTTCCTCTTTTTCAGCCTTTACTTTGGCTTCTTTTTTGAAAGCTGCCACCTTTTGGTTATCCAGTTTTTCTTTCAAAGCAGCGAGTTCCTCGATGTCTCCCAGTGTGGTTTTTTCTACGGCAGGTATTGCTGCAACGGGCGTTTGGCCTTCTTTTCTTCCGCCGCCGCGTTTGCTGCCTTTTCTGCTTTCGTCTCCGCCTTGCGCGTCTTCGTGAACGCGGCTGTGAGAAACGATGATGCGTTTGGCGTCTTTGTTAAACTCAATAACTTTGAATTCGAGTTTATCTTCAACCTGCGCTTGCGAACCGTCTTCTTTCACCAGATGTTTTGGTGTAGCGAAACCTTCCACGCCGTAAGGCAATGAAATGATGGCGCCTTTGTCCACAAATTCGATAACGGTTCCTTCGTGAACGGAGCCTGTGGTGAAAATAGTTTCGAATACATCCCACGGATTTTCTTCCAGCTGCTTGTGCCCGAGGCTCAGGCGGCGGTTTTCTTTGTCAATTTCCAGTACCTGAACTTCAATGGGTGCGCCAATTTCGGTAACTTCGCTCGGGTGTTTGATTTTTTTCGTCCACGAAAGGTCGGAAATATGAATCAAACCTTCCACGCCTTCTTCAATTTCCACGAAAGCGCCAAAATTGGTGAAGTTGCGAACGGTGGCAGTGTGCGTGCTTGCAACGGGATATTTTTCTTCGATATTTTCCCATGGATCGGGTTTGAGTTGTTTCACGCCCAGCGACATTTTGCGGTCTTCTTTATCGAGCGTAAGGATAACGGCTTCCACTTCGTCGTCAACTTTCATGAAGTCTTGCGCGCTGTGCAGGTGCTGCGTCCAGCTCATTTCCGACACGTGAATCAATCCTTCCACGCCGGGAGCTACTTCAACAAACGCGCCGTAATCGGCAATAACAACCACTTTTCCTTTTACAATGTCGCCCACTTTCAGGGTGTCGTCCATTGCATCCCACGGATGTGGAGTTAATTGTTTCAATCCAAGAGCGATACGTTTTTTATCGTCATCGAAATCGAGAATTACCACGTTGATTTTGTCGTCCAGTTTAACCACTTCGTCGGGGTGCTGGATACGTCCCCACGAAAGGTCGGTAATGTGAATCAATCCGTCAACGCCTCCAAGGTCAACAAACACACCGTAGGAAGTGATGTTTTTAACCACACCTTCGAGTACTTGTCCTTTTTCGAGTTTGGAGATAATTTCTTTTTTCTGTTGTTCCAGTTCTTCTTCAATAAGAGCTTTGTGCGAAACAACCACGTTTTTGAATTCAGGATTTATTTTTACTACCTTGAATTCCATTGTTTTGTCAACAAAGATATCGTAATCGCGAATCGGCTTCACGTCGATTTGCGAGCCCGGCAAGAATGCTTCTATACCGAATACATCCACAATCATACCGCCTTTGGTGCGGCATTTGATGTAGCCTTTGATTACTTCGTTGTTTTCCAGCGCTGCATTTACGCGATCCCACGAGCGTGAAGCGCGTGCTTTTTTGTGCGAAAGAATCAGCTGGCCGTTTTTGTCTTCCTGGCTCTCGATGTACACTTCTACTTCGTCGCCCACTTTCAGTTCGGGGTTGTAGCGGAATTCGTTTGTCGATACCACACCGTCAGATTTGAATCCGATGTTTACAACCACTTCGCGTTTGTTCATGGAGGTTACAATACCGGTTACCACTTCTTTGTCGCTGATTTTGTTCAGCGTGTTGTCGTAACTTTCGGTAAGTTGTTCTCTGTTTTCTTTGGTGTAGACTTCACCTTTTGCGTACGCATCCCAATCGAATTCCTCTACGGGAGCCGCTGTTTGTAAATTGTCTGTCATTTGTTGTTTAAAAATTAATAATTAAATAAGTTAGACTTTATATTGTCGAAAAAAACGGTGCAAAGATAGTTGGTTTTTTGTTAATAACCAATTCTTTGCACCGTAATTTTTCAAATAAATTATTAGCGGCTTCCAACCGGATGCGCAAGGGGAGTTACAGCAGCAACCCGTTCTGCACCTCTTTGCGTGTGCCTATTCCGGCAATGGTTTCTACCAGTTGCAGGGCGAAATCGAAAACAAGGCCCGGCCCTTTTCCGGTAATGAGGTTGCCATCAACCACTACTTTTTCGCCCACTGTTTTAGCGCCTAACAATTCGGGCTCAAACCCGGGATAGCAGGTTGCTTTTTTTCCGTCTAAAAGGCCTAATCCGCCCAAAATCATGGGCGCGGCGCAAATGGCGGCTACAATTTCACCTTTTTCGGCATATTCTTTCACGCGTTGTTTCAATTCTTCGTGCTCGTTGAGATGTTTCGCACCGGGCATGCCGCCGGGCAGCACCAACACATCGATAGCGGAAAAGTCGAGTTCTGCAAAAGTTGTATCGGCTAAAACGGTTATATCGTGTGCTCCGGTAACGTTTCTGTCGCCGGTAACGGAAACCGTTTGAAGAGGAATTTGCGCTCTTCGTAAAACGTCAATCGTTCCCAAGGCTTCAATTTCTTCGAAGCCGTTGGCTAAAAACAATGCTACTTTTTTCATTTTTGTAATATTTAAAGTGTTAGATATGAGATGACAGATGACAGATGTCAGACAGGCTGATTACCGGTTGTCAATTCAAATTGAACCGGTAGGTGATGGTTCCCTGCTGATTGTTGGTGGAGTTTATGGCGTTGAACTTGGTTCGGCGGGCGGCGCGAAGCGCTTCGTTGCGAAGGGTGTTGTTGGGAGTATTTGTTCCCTTACCTATTTCGGCGTTTATAACATTTCCGCGCGGGTCAACCGTGATGGTTACCACAACTGTTCCGTAATCGTTTACCGAATAGCCGGGTTGAGCTAAGCCTCCGGCTCCCAAGCTGCGTCCGCCTAAATCGAATGTTCCTATTCCACCAATACCCGATGTGGCGCCTTGCGAAGCATTTCCGGTGGAAACTCCTTGTGTTCCCGTGCCTTCGGTTTCGCCGCGGCTGCCTGTGTTTTCGCCAAACAATCCGCTCATTTGCTGATTAATCTCCCGCCGGCGGGCTTCTTCCTCACGCTGACGGCGTTCTGCCTCTTCTTGTAAACGACGTTGCTCGGCTAATTGTTCGCGGCGGCGTTCTTCTTCGCGTTGAGCGGCAACATCTATGGTGGGTTCGGTGTTTTGCGTTATCAACGGTTCGTTGGGTGAATATTCGGGAACGGAAGGTGGTTGCTGCGCCGGTATTGGAACAATTTCGTTCATGGGCGATTCCGTTGTGCCGAAGGCATCTTCCACGTTTCCGAACATTACGGGGATTCCTTCCAGCTCTTCGGGAGGCGAGTATAGCGTGAAGTAAGAGAATAACAGAAGGAGCAGGAGCAGCACGGCAAAAATGGCTGTCCCGATAATTCCTGATATTTTTTCTCTTGTAATTGTCATTGTTTTATTTTGTTGTGTAATGTTCCTGAACTTCGGCAACCATATCGGCGATAGCCGGTGGCTGGGAGATGTTTATTTCGATGCCGTGCTGTAAAACTTCATGGGCAACCGGGTCGTCGTGGTTGAAATCTTCGAATTTGAACGGATGTGGTTCAATGCGTATGTCTATATCTCTCCTGATTCTCATCAAATTCATTTGCATTTCAAAATAATCGGGAAAATCCTCAAAAACAACAGCTATGTCAATATCGCTGTGTTCATCGTCCATTCCTTTAGCACATGATCCAAACAAAAATACTTTTAGAGGACTGTATTTGTGAGAAACAGCAGTTGCATATTTATCGACAATATTTAGAATTTTGCTTTTAACCATATCCTTAATTTTTCAATTCTATCTGCCCACTCTGCTGAAAATTCAGATGTACATCTGAAATAGAAGCGTTTTTTAAAGTCGATATATCTCGTATTTAAGTTGAATAACGTTATTTCATCTAACCATTCTCTTTGTTCAGTAGTAACATCCAATTCGTTTAACCTCGCCAATCTTAACAAATCGTGCGTGAATGGCGCATATCTCCCATGCTTTTTAATGTGTAGCGCCTTAAGTAATTTCTCTAATGCAAGATGCCCCACAAATAAAGCCCAATCGTAATGTTTTGTTTCAAGCATTGAACACATTGAGTTGAAGTTGTCATCGGAAGATTCTACCCAATGGTTTATAATTCTTTCGATATTTTCAGTCTTAATCTTTTCTGACATATACTCTTAAGCTTAGTCAGGTTCTGAACTTCTGACAAAGTGTCGGCCCATTCGTTTAATTCGGCCTTGTCATCAGCACCATTTTAAACTGGTTCTGATTGGCTATATCCAATATGCGCACAATTTCCCGATAAGGCACTTCCTCATCGGCATACAACGCCACAAAAATATCCGGCTCGGCAGAGTAAACCGATTGCAGGAACGGTGTAATCTGTTCAAATGTTACCGGCCGCTCGGTTTCGTTGGCGTTCGCCACATAGTAGTTCAGGTTTTTATCGATAGTAACCCTTGTGATGGGTTTTGCCTGAGCCTGTTGTTGCGACTTGGGAAGCAGCACTTTTATGGAGTTTGGCACCACGATGGTGGACGTTATCATAAAGAAAATGAGCAACAGAAATATAACGTCAGTCATGGATGCCATGCTGAAATTTGCTTCTACGTTGAATCGTTGTTTTAATGCCATTTTGCAAAATTTTTAGGCCGATAGCTCTTGGGTTTTGTAGAGACACAATGCCTTGCATCTTATTTAATAACCAACGGCCAATAGCCTTTTATACAGCCGGTTCGTTTAAAATATCCATAAATTCCATGATGCGCATTTCCAGTTTGTTTACAATACCTTTTATCCGTGTGGTGAGATAATTGTAGGCAAACATCGCGATAATACCCACGATGAGCCCGCCAACGGTTGTTACCAGCGCTTCGTAAATACCCGTAGATAAAATGTTTACATCTACATTTGCTCCGGCGCTTGCCATGCTCATAAATGCTTTAACCATTCCGGTAACGGTTCCCAGAAAACCAATCATGGGAGCGCCCGACGCAGTTGTGGCAAGCAACGGCAAGCCTTTCTCCAGTTTGGAGATTTCGATATTTCCCTGATTTTCTATGGCCGACATCACATCTGCCGTTGGCCGGCCCAAACGCGAAATCCCTTTTTCAACCATTCTCGCCGATGGCGTGTTGGTGTTGCGGCAAAGCGTCATGGCGGTTTCTATCTTTCCGTCCAGAATGTAATCTTTAATGCGGTTCATAAACGAATTGTCTTCTTTTCCGGCTTTGTTTATCACCAACGTTCTCTCTATGAGCACGTAAACAGATAAAAGCAAAAGAACCAATAAGACTATCATCAGCCATCCGCCCTTAAACGCAAGGTCTAAGGCATTCATGGTTGTTTGAGTTTCAACGGCAGGCGCAACCTGCTGTAATTGTTGCAAGGTGTCTTGAACCGGGGCAATTTGTAACAAATTCATTGAGTAATTTTTTAAAACGATACGTAAAGATAATAATATTCTATTGTTTTGTATTTTCCAAAGGCGTATTTAAACAATTTTTGTAAGCTTTAATTGTTTTTTCTAATCCCGTATAAAGTGCGTCGCTGATAAGCGAATGGCCTATGGATACTTCTTTTAGCCAGGGAATGCAGGCGTAGAGGTAGTTCAGGTTTTCCAAATTCAAGTCATGCCCGGCGTTAATTCCCAATCCCAGGTTTTTGGCAAGTGTTGCCGCCTCAACGTAGGGCAATACCGCTTTTTCTCTGTTTATTTTGTATTCCTCGGCGTAGGGTCCGGTGTAAAGTTCAATTCTGTCGGCGCCAATTTTCGAAGCCATCTGTATTTTTTCCAACTCGGGATTCACGAAGATGGAAGTGCGTACGCCCATCGATTGAAATTCGCTCACAATTTCCGTCAGAAAATCTTTGTGCTTCACAGTGTCCCAGCCCTCGTCGGAAGTCAGCACATCGTGAGCGTCGGGAACCAGCGTTACTTGCGTAGGGCGGATTTTTTTTATCAGCGTTATAAACTCCGGCGAGGGATTTCCTTCGATATTAAATTCCGTGGTTACTTTGGATTGCAAATCAAACACATCGGCGTAACGGATGTGGCGTTCGTCGGGACGCGGGTGTACGGTAATGCCATCGGCCCCAAACAACTGACAATCAATAGCCACTTGCACCACATCGGGAATATTTCCTCCTCTTGAGTTTCGCAACGTGGCAATTTTATTTATGTTTACACTTAATTTTGTCATTGGTCTCATATAAAATAAACCGGCGTTTATTTCGGATGCGAAACGATAAAAAGGCGGTGAAAGCTATTTTTTATCCAAAAAATTCCCATCTTTGTATAAACGTTGCAAAATTAATACGAAATAACGGTTTTGCCTAAGAACAGATGAAAGATTTTATTAAACGTCAGATAGAAAAACAGTCGGTATCGTTTACGGTGGAGAATTTTCTGGGGCTTTCCGATACGGAAAATTCGCTGATAATTATTGAAATTCCGCTCACAGACTATACCCTAACCGATATCGCACGCATTGTTGAAAGCAACAACGCGCGCGCGATGAATCTTTTTGTGCTTCCCGTGGCCGATGGAAATACGCTGATGATTTCCATAAAGTTGAATCTTTTGGATATTTCTCCGGTATTGATGAGTTTTGAGCGGTTCAATTATAAAGTGCTGTATTATCAGATGAAAGAAGGCGCGGTAACAGATACGCACAAAGAGCGGTTGAACGAACTGTTGTATTATCTTGAAATGTAGACAGAAGAGCAAAGAACCAAGAGCAAAGACGAGTAAAGAAAGGTGTTCATCTTCTTATGCTAAATACAAAACTGATGAAAATTGCATTATTTGGAAGTGTTTTTTCTGAACAATCTCACAGAGCCAACGCTCAGATTGTTGATGTTTGCGAAGCCGTGAAACAATATCCGGCCGAGTTGTATTTGCCCGATACTTTTTTCTACACACTTTCTCGCAACACCCAAGATAAAATTCGCCCCTGCTGTTTGCTCTTCGATGTGCTGCCTCCGGTTGATTTGGCGCTCAGCGTGGGCGGCGACGGCACATTTTTACGTACTGCCGCGGCCGTGGGCAACTTGGGAATTCCCGTACTTGGAATTAATACCGGAAGGCTGGGATTTCTGGCCGATGTGAATTTTATTGATTTACGGGAAACACTCAGCGAGATTTTTGCCAATGAATACGATATTGAAGAACGTTCGCTGCTCCAAGTATCCGCTGATGATGATTTTGCCCTGTTTAGCCAATACAACCGCGCATTAAACGAAGTGGCCATTCTGAAACAAGATACGGCATCGATGCTAACCATTCACACGTATATAAACAACGATTTTCTAACCTCCTATCAGGCCGATGGATTAATTGTGGCCACGCCAACCGGCTCAACGGCTTATTCCCTCAGCGTGGGCGGGCCAATCCTCGTGCCAAGTTCTCCGAGCATTGTTTTGTCGCCCATTGCTCCTCACAATCTCACTTCGAGGCCGCTGGTAATTCAGGACGATGCAAAAATCAACCTGAAAATCGAAAGCCGGAGCAACAGTTTTTTGGTTTCGCTGGACGGGCAGTCGCAAGTTTGCCACGAGCGGACCGAAATAAAAATTCAAAAAACAGATTATACGCTCAAGGTGGTTAAACGCAAAGGCCATACTTTCT
>JAUNRY010000008.1:15950-23267 GCA_030539475.1 Bacteroidia bacterium
ACTTCGCGATAAACTGATGTGGGGCGTGGATGTAAGACGAAAATAATTTAAAATTTGAAATTCGGAATACAGACCCCACTCATTTTGTGCGTATTACCTCATGCGTAAACTGCCGTTTCTTGCGAAGTTCCCCGCGGATGCCATTAAATAAAACTGAAGAAATAAAGCATCACTCTTTTTCCTTCATCGAGAGAATGCGTGTTCTAAACCGCATGGCGCGTACGGAAAATTAAAACAATATGGGTAACTTGTTTTTTTAACTTCACTAAGCGCTCACAACGGTGAAAAAGACGGAGTTTTGAATACGGCATAGAAAATATCATCGACAAATTTCTTTGTATTTGCTCAAAATTTACTATTTTTGCACTCCATTCGTTTAAATTCATCCTTTTACAAAAAAAGTCTGTTGGCTTTCCCATCCAAGAAATTAATATTTTATCCACATAAACAACAAAAAAATGAACGTAAAATCTTTTTTAATTCTTATCGTCATCGTTCTTTTTGCCGCTTGCAACACAGGAACGCAAAAATCAGACGAAACGTATCAACCGCTGCAAACTGATGTACCGGAACGACCCACCGGACAAAGCCACGTGCTGCAATTAACGGCCCCAAAAATTGACACCGTAAGGGTTGGCTTTATCGGGTTAGGAATGCGCGGGCCGGGCGCCGTGCAACGTTTCACGCATATTCCGGGAACTAAAATTGTAGCATTGTGTGATTTACATCCCGACAGGGT
This sequence comes from Bacteroidia bacterium, assembly GCA_030539475.1. Taxonomy (GTDB): domain Bacteria; phylum Bacteroidota; class Bacteroidia; order Bacteroidales; family Dysgonomonadaceae; genus Petrimonas. Next base: position 16,690 of record JAUNRY010000008.1, read on the forward strand.
GGAAAGATCGCAAGGCATTCTTGAAAAAGCCGGATTACCGCGCGCCGCAGAATACAGCGGAAGCGAAGAAGCCTGGAAAGAACTTTGCGAGCGCGACGATATTGATTTGGTTTATATCGCTACCGACTGGAAACGCCACGCGCCCATGATGATATACGCCATGGAGCAGGGCAAACACGTGGCCTGCGAAGTTCCCGCGGCTATGACTATGGAGGAAATATGGGACGTTGTCAACACCGCCGAGCGCACGCAAAAACATTGCATGCAACTTGAAAACTGCGTGTACGATTTCTTTGAACTCACCACGCTCAACATGGTGCAACAAGGCGTTTTTGGAGAGGTTCTCTATGCCGAAGGCGCTTACATTCACCAACTGGAAGATTTCTGGGATTCTTACGAAAGCGACTGGAGGCTGGACTACAACCGCCACCACCGCGGCGACATTTACGCCACGCACGGCATGGGCCCGGCTTGCCAGGCTCTCGATATCCATAGAGGAGACAAAATGAATTACCTGGTGGCCATGGACAGCAAACCCGTGAGCATTCCCGCCTACCTGAAAGAAAAACGAGGCGAAGAAGTTACCGATTTCAAGAACGGCCAGCACACCATGACGTTCATTAAAACCGAAAAAGGAAAAACCATCCACATTCAGCACGATGTGGCTTCTCCCCGCCCCTACAGCCGCATGTACATGGTGCAAGGCACAAACGGCTTTGCCAATAAATACCCGACTCCCGGATACGCGCTGAAAGCCGACGCAGTGGATGCCGACGCGGTTCCCAATCACGAAAACCTATCGGCACACTCGTATGTATCGGCCGAAGCGAGGCAAGCATTGATGGAAAAATACAAACACCCCATCCACGTTGAACTGGAAGAACAAGCCAAAAAAGTAGGCGGACACGGCGGAATGGATTTCATCATGGATTATCGCCTGGTTTACTGCCTGCAAAACGGGCTTCCGCTCGATATGGACGTTTACGATTTGGCGGAATGGTGCTGCCTTGCCCCATTAACGGCTCTATCGCTCGAAAACAACTCCGCTCCGGTAACCATTCCCGATTTTACGCGCGGACACTGGAACGATGTGCAGGGATACAGACACGCTTTCAGTAAATAAAAAATCGACACCGATATTTGCTAACAATAACCCCTCGCCGGTTTTCGGCGAGGGGTTATTGTTTATTGCGGCTTAAGCAAGACTATCGGAAAGTTTCGTTTTCCTTTCAGTTCGGCTGAAGTTCTTCTTTCAAATATTTCGCCGTATGGCTGTCCGGATTTTTAATAATTTCTTCCGGCGTTCCCGTTGCCAGCACGTTTCCGCCTTTTTCGCCGCCTTCGGGGCCGAGGTCGATGATGTAATCGGCACACTTGATGATGTCGAGGTTGTGTTCAATAACAATCACGGTATTTCCTTTGTCCACCAATTTGTTGAGTACACCCAACAGAATTCGGATATCTTCGAAATGCAGTCCGGTGGTGGGTTCGTCGAGGACATACAGAGTGTTTCCGGTGTCGGTTCGGGCGAGTTCGGTAGAGAGTTTCACGCGTTGGCTTTCGCCTCCCGATAGCGTGGTGGACGATTGCCCCAGTTTTATGTATCCGAGGCCCACTTCCTGCAATACTTTTATTTTGTGCAGAATGTTGGGAACGTTTTCAAAGAAATCTACCGCTTCGTTAATCGACATGTTCAGCACATCGGCAATGGATTTCCCTTTGAATCTAACTTCCAGCGTTTCGCGGTTGTATCTCTTGCCATGGCAAACTTCGCACGGAACCATCACGTCGGGAAGAAAGTTCATTTCCAGTGTTTTGTGCCCGTTTCCGCCGCAGGTTTCGCAGCGTCCGCCTTTCACGTTAAACGAGAATCGTCCGGGTTTGTAACCGCGGATTTTTGCTTCGGGCATTCCCGCGAACAACGTGCGGATATCGGTAAAAACGCCGGTGTATGTGGCAGGATTGGAGCGCGGTGTGCGGCCGATTGGCGACTGGTCAACGCTGACCACTTTATCAACGTTCTCAATTCCCTTTATCGATTTATGGGGCATCGGGTCTTTGAGTGAACGGTAGAATTTCTGGCTTAAAATCGGTTGCAGCGTTTCGTTGATTAGCGTGGATTTTCCGCTTCCCGATACGCCCGTAACGCAAATGAAGGTTCCAAGGGGAAACTCCACGGAAACGTTTTTCAGGTTGTTGCCCGTGGCTCCTTCAATAATGAGCGTTTTTCCGCTTCCCTTCCGACGTTTTTCGGGTACTTTTATTTCGATTTTTCCATTCAGGTAGTTGGATGTGAGCGTATTTTTTTTGAGCATTTCATCGGGAGTGCCTTCAAAAACCACTTCGCCGCCTTTTTGTCCGGCAAACGGCCCCATATCCACCACGTAATCCGATGCAAGCATCATATCTTTGTCGTGCTCTACCACCACAACGGAATTGCCGGAATCGCGCAGTTTTTTCAATGAATCTATCAAACGGTGATTATCGCGCTGGTGCAGCCCGATACTCGGTTCATCCAGAATATACAATACATTCACCAATTGCGAGCCTATTTGCGTAGCAAGCCGGATGCGCTGGCTTTCGCCACCCGAAAGCGACGCCGAGGCACGAGAGAGCGAAAGATAACCCAACCCTACATCGATGAGGAAACGCAAGCGCGAGAGAATTTCTTTTTTAATTTCTTCGGCAATCAGCCGCTGCTTTTCCGAAACGTGATCTTCGGCATCTACCAGCCAATCGTAAAGCTGCTGAATATCCATTTGTGCCAGTTCGGCAATGTTCTTGTCGTTTATCTTGAAATGGAGCGCTTCGCGGTTAAGCCGCTGTCCGTTGCATTCGTAACAAACCGAAGTGGATATGAACTGTCCGGCCCATTTTTGCGCCGTTGCCGACGCATCTTCGTCCTGCTGCATATCGATATATTTGGCAATCCCCTCGTAACTAACCATATAATTGGAATTACCCAGCGATTCGTTTTTTATTTTCAACCGCTCGTTGGTGCCGTAAATTATTTCGTCGATGGCATCTTGCGGAATATCTTTGATGGGCGTTTGCAGCGTTACGCCGTATTTTTCGCAAATGGCGGCAATTTGCCAGAAAAACAGGTTGCTTTTTTCTTTTCCCAGCGGCACAATTCCACCCTTGGCTATGTTGATGGATGGATCGGGGATGATTTTATCGGTATCGATTTTATCGACTGTGCCAATTCCCTTGCACACGGGACAGGCGCCCAGCGGCGAGTTGAACGAGAAGTTGTGCGGCGCCGGCTCGCTGTACGACAGTCCGGTGGTGGGGCACATCAGTTCTCGGCTGTAGTGGCGGACTTCGTCGGAGTCCACATCCTGAATGAGAATTAATCCGGAGCCTTGCTTCATGGCCGTGCGGACACTCGCTTTCAGTTTGTCTTCAAACTTGTTGGATACGATTAGTTTGTCAACCAACACTTCGATGCTGTGATTTTTGTACCTGTCCACTTTCATCCCCGGCAGGATTTCGCGGATTTCGCCGTCGACCCGAACACTCAAAAATCCTTTTTTGCGGATTTGCTCGAACAGCTCTTTATAGTGTCCTTTTCTGTTTCGGACAACCGGAGCCAGAATATAGATTTTTTTGCCGATGTATCGGGTTAAAATCAAATCGAGTATTTGTGTTTCGGTGTATTTCACCATTTTTTCACCCGTGATGTACGAATATGCTTCTCCGGCGCGGGCATAAAGCAGGCGCAGAAAGTCGTAAATTTCGGTGGTGGTTCCTACCGTGGAGCGCGGATTTTTATTGGTGGTTTTCTGCTCAATGGAGATAACGGGGCTTAATCCGGTTATTTTATCCACATCGGGACGTTCCATTTTGCTTAGAAAACCGCGGGCGTAAGCCGAAAAAGTTTCGATATAACGCCGCTGCCCTTCGGCAAAAACGGTGTCGAAAGCCAGTGACGATTTTCCGCTTCCGCTCAGGCCGGTAATTACCGTGAGCGAATCGCGCGGAATGGTTACGTCTATATTTTTGAGGTTGTGCACGCGGGCGCCGTACACGTTGATAACTTCTGAATCTTTGGTCATTTTATTTGAAAAAGTAACCTGCAAAGGTAATAAAAAAATATGATTTGGGGAAGAGTCGATAGGGCGAAAAGGCAGAAGAGGCGAGTTCTCTTCTCCAAATCACCTTGTCTCCCGGCCTTCCGGCCATATCACTTTGTTACCCAGCGTTCATCGTGCACTTTTGCCGTTTCGCCTTTTCTGTAATACATGCTTTCTTGCGTGGGAACAAGAATGGTATAGGATTTTCCTGATGTGTTGCTCAGTTTCGTGCTTCGCAGCCACGAATTGAAATCTTTCAGTTGCGCGTACGTAATGCCGTTTTGTGTGGCAAAAGCCACTAAATCGGGGATGGAAGATGATACGCGTACCTCTTTAAATTGGATGGGTTTGAAGAGTTGTTCGGGCTTCAGCACGAATCCGTATTGCCGCGGATTTTCGAAAATGGTTTTTATGGCAAGCAGGCGATAATAGTATCGGGTGGTTTCTTCCACCAGCCATAAATCCAGCGCATCGTTGGCGCGCTGGTTGCGCAATTCGTTGGTAATGCGCCCTTGTCCGCCGTTGTAGGAAAGCGCTGCCGCGCTCCACGAACCGTACCGCCTGTACGCGTTTTTGAGGTAACGGCAGGCCGCTACGGTTGATTTTTCGATGTGGTATCGTTCATCCACATCGCCGGAAATCTCCAGTCCGTGTTCTCTACCGGCACTTTCAATAAATTGCCACAGGCCTACGGCACGCGCGGGGGAAACCGCTCGCGAGTCGAGGCTGCTTTCAATAATAGCCAGGTATTTAAAATCGTCGGGCACGCCTTCTTGTTTCAAAATCGGCTCTATGATGGGAAGAATTCGGTTGGCACGTTTGAAAAGCAGCAGCGTGGTGGAGTGGAAATAAGTGAAACTGTTCAGTTCGCGATCCATTCGTTCGCGGCGGTCGTACCGGTCGAAAACGGTGCGTTCGCCGGCAAAGGTAATTTCATCGGGCACATCTACGGATGCCGTCATGGAAAGTACCGAAGGACGCTGTTGATCTACTTTTTCCGTGTCGTTGGTTGAGAGGCACATGATGGTGATGCCGGCGACAACTATGATTGCAGAAAATAAGTATATGAGGTTTCGTTTCATCGGGTTTTTTATTTTGTTTGTGTCAAATGTACAACTATTTCTTTTATAGTAAAAAAGTTTCCGGAAAATCGTGAGGTGAAAGGATGGATATATTTTGTCAAACACTGTTCGTATCCAATACTATCCGTTCCATCACTGTGATTGATTAATTTTAACAACAAAAATAAGCAAAAGTTTTAATAATGAAGACTACCGTACACATAATAGATTGACCTTTATCTCACATGAGTTGCAAGGAACTTCACCGTTTTGGCTACAATATCGTTGCTTTGGTTATAGCTTGCTTCAATATGCCCGCCGGGATAAACATGCTTTTCGTTGGGAACGTTTGAATCATTGAGCGCTTGTTCCAACGTGGTATGCTGGCTGTGCGGAATTAAATCATCGGCTTCTCCGTAAAAAGAAATGGTTGGAGGAGCGCCATTTTCAATCCACGTAACGGGACTGCCAAAAACGCTTTGCGACATATCCGATGGTAAATTATCAGGATTTGTAATGTAGTTCATTGCCATGCTGTAAACAATGTTATTGGTGTAATAACTATCGTTTAAGTTGCAGGGGCCAACAATATTAACGGCGGCTTTCACCCGGTTATCGGTATCGTATTCATACGAATAAAGCATGGCAAGATGGCCTCCGGCACTGAGGCCAAGAAGCACGAATTCGGGCTTCACTCCAAACTCCGATGCATTTTTGGCAACGTAATCCATCGCGGAGCGAATGTCGTCGGTTTGCGTGGGGAGCATGTACCTGACCGGGTTGAAAGTTACCAACCGGTAATTCATGTTCACAACGGCATAATTTTTTAATTGTGTTTGAAATTTGGCTGCAAAATCGGCCATATCTTCTTTTTTCCCTTCGTACCATCCGCCGCCATGAATTATAAGTAAAACGCGCGTGGCGGCCTGGTTTCTTCCTGCCGGAAGATAAATATCGGCTTTTTGCCGTATATCGTTGCCGTATGCCGCATCGATAATGGTTTTGGGCTCTTCAAAAACTTCATATACGGGATCATTGGAGCAGGAGGTAATAACAACCGCAAAGAGAAGAAACCCCAGAAAGAATTTCAATGTATGTTTCATAATTTTCAAGTTTTAGGAATGGGTTCACTCCAAGAAATTACACAAATGAAAACTTAAACTTGTCAGTATAAGAATTATTCAATTGTAAATCGTTTATCGTAGATATAAATACCTTCGCAGGCATTTTTGTTTGTAAACATTAGTTAAAGTTGAATGGATAATGCAAAATGCACTTTTTGCAGAATCCGACAAAGGTGAAGAAATATATTATATTCACCTTAGTTTAAAATAAAACAGTTAACTTTGAAATGTTTGTTTTCATTGTTTTGAAGAATTTGTCTTTGGAAGCAGGTAACAAAAAAGAGGAATTATGTTACATGCGCGTACTAATCAGAATT
>JAUNRY010000178.1 GCA_030539475.1 Bacteroidia bacterium
GTAAAAACGCTAAAACATTAATAAAAAATGTTTTAGCGTTTTAAAATCGTACCCATAGCCGATACATAACCGTGAAAATAACAGAAACAAAAAGAAGTAAATATCTAATATATAGAAATATAGCATTTTGAAAATTCTTCATTTTTGCCCATTTTTACCTATTTTTCGTCATTTAGTACACTTTTAGTACACATTGAATAAAACTTTTTTATATCTTTGCAGAAAACAGAAAACAAGTAGAAAATCAATTATTTACAATTTTCTGCCGGTTATGTACACAGTTCGGGATAAAACCTTTAATTTTCAAGATTATGGCAAAATTAGAAGCAAAAACGAAAGAAAATCCACGTTTAGAGCAAAATATCCTATCTGATGGCAGGGTAAGTTTATACCTTGAGTACTATTTGGGGCGTGAACAAACACCGATATTGGATAAGGATGGCAATCAGGTGTACTACTCAACAGGAGCAATGGCGGGAAAACCTAAATTTTCAGTTAAACACAACCGAAGAAAAGAGAATCTAAATCTTTATCTAATGGATAAACCGCGGACACCCATCGAACGCCAAACAAACAAAGAAACATTAGAGTTAGCACTGAAAATAAGGGCTGAACGTGAACAAGAGTTCAAGGAGAATACGCTCGGATATCGTTTGAAAAAAGAAAGAAATATCAACTTTCTGGACTATTTTCAATCGTACATTGATAGCTATACCAAGAAAGATATCCGGATGCTTGAAGGTGTACTCAAACGTTTTAAGGACTTTTTATCTGAAAATTATGTTGAATACGCTCAAGTTATAAAGCCGGAACAATTAACTAAGGATATGATGGCAGAGTTCGTGGAGTATCTTCAGAGTAAAAGTGTTGGGGAAGGTGCAAAAGGATATTATCAACGTTTCAAGAAAGTGATACATTATGCCATTGACAAAGAAGTAATGTTGAAAAATCCTTGTAAAGGTGTTACCTGCAAAGTAGACGACCAAATGTTGCGCAAAGACGTGTTGAGTAATGATGAAATAACAGCATTACTTCAAACCACGTACACTGGACAAAATCCTGAAATCCGTCGTGCATTTATTTTCTGTCTTTATACGGGAATGCGTCATTGCGATGTAGTCGAACTGAAGTATCGAAACGTTGATTACTCAAATCGTTTGTTGCGTTTTGAGCAACTAAAAACAAAAGGGAAGAGTGCATCGAGTGGTGTAGTTATTCCGCTTAACGATGGACTGTTAAAGCTGATTGGCGAGTCGAAAGAAAAAGACGATTTTATTTTCATACTTCCAAGCCATACGATGTGTAATAAGGCTCTGAAAAGATGGGTGGCTCGTGCCGGAATCGATAAGCACATCACGTGGCATTGCGGAAGACACTCTTTCGCCGTGAACATTCTTAATAACGGAGCAAATATAAAAACTGTCGCAAGTCTTTTGGGACACAGTGGATTGAAGCACACCGAAAAATATACCCGTGCCGTTGATGAACTAAAACAAAAAGCGATTGACAGTTTACCGGAACTAAAATTATAAAGCAGAAAATACTTACCTTTGCGTGACACCTGTTTTATAGTTAAATTTCAAAATCATCCACCTCATATGGAACAAAGTATATCCATAAATTATGCTGATGTCGTTCGACAAATAAAAAATGCGATTTTACAAAGTCGTTATAGAGCTGCAAAATTAGCTAATCGTGAAATGCTTTCGCTCTATTTCGGTATCGGTAAATTCATTTCCGAAAACAGCCGAAACCACTTTTGGGGAACCAGGGCCATTGAAAGTATTTCGGAAAGATTACAACAAGAGCTACCCGGATTACGTGGTTTTTCGCCCGCAAATATCAAACGAATGAGACAATTTTATGAAGAATGGCAACCATACTTAATCACTGAAAATAATATACAATCAATTCGTCCGATGCTGTCGGACGAAATTCGGATTGATTTGTTGGCCGCAAATCGTCCGACACTGTCGGACGATTTAGATATTGATACGTGGAATAGTTTTTTATCTATCGGGTTCTCACATCATTATGAGATAATTATTAGAACCAAAACGTTGGAAGAACGCCTTTTTTACATTGAAAAATGCGCAATAGAATTTTGGAATTATAGAGTTTTACAAAACAACCTGAAATCAAACCTCTTTTCCAAACAAGGAAAACTTCCCAACAATTTTGCCATAACCATTTCCAATACCGATTTGCGGAGAAAAGCGCTTCTATCGTTTAAAGATGAATATTTGTTGGATTACATCAACATCGAATCACCCGATGACGAAGTGGATGAAAGGGTACTCGAAAGTGAAATCGTACTGAATATTAAAAATTTCATTATGTCATTAGGCAAAGATTTTGCTTTTATCGGCAACCAGCACCGTTTCATTGTGGAAGAACGAGAATATTTTGTCGATTTACTTTTCTTTAATCGCCAATTGCAATGCTTGGTAGCGATTGACTTAAAACGGGGTGAATTTAAACCGGAATATCTCGGGAAAATGAATTTCTATCTTTCCGCTCTTGACGATTTGGTTCGTTTACCACACGAAAACCGATCAATTGGCATAATTCTTTGTAAATCGCAGAGAGAAAAAATTGTTGAATACGCTTTTCGTGATACATCCAAACCGATGGGTGTTTCCACGTATAAATTGGCAACGGAACTACCTGAGAAATATCGAGATGTATTGCCGGATGCGGAGGAGTTGAGGAGACTCATGTGAAAAATCGTTTTTTTATTTTCTTAATATGGAAAAATACGACGTAGTGATAAAGTTTCGCCAGATAGGAATAGCAGAAAAAAGTGAAAGAGTTTTGCGGGATTTTAATCCAAACTTGCTCTCATAGTGTGATTAATTAAATAATAAGTTTCGCCTAACTGGGTTAAATCAATTTCTTTCACAAGCTTTTTTAAATACTCAATTGTGGTTCTACAGTCTTTTATCTCCATCAATTCGTCTATTGTACGCCGATTTACGCCTATTTTTTTCAACAATGTTTTATATGCTTTCCCGGGCAAAAGATGAATGAACGGTAAAGAAGATATTATCCTGTTATGGCAAATTTGCTGATGTCCTCCAAACGGCATTTGCCACGGTGGAAAACCAACGTAAATTAATCCATTACTCTTTAATAAATTTGCGGCTATCGTTAGTAATCGTTTTTTTGCAAGTACGTGTTCAATCACATCGTGAATAATGATTATATTGTATTTTGCATTTGTTTTGACGGTAAATATGTCTTGACAAAAGAAATTGCCGGACAATCTTTCTTCTTGGAAAAACTGCTTAGCCTCTTCAATTCTAACGGCTGAAATATCTATGCCTGTTACTTCGCATCCTCGTTGTGAAAATGGCAATAAGATAATCTATATACATTACGCAAAAACAGCCAAAAACCTAACCGAGATTTTAGTTAAAAAAGAGATTAAAGAAATTATTATTCAAAATATTTTTTGTTCTCACTCGGGCATTTTTTTCAACACATACAACAAAGAGCTGCTTTTCTCAGTATTCGCAAGTGTGCTAAACCACGTATTTAATCCCGAAAAAAAACCTTTAATAAAGTACATTGAACTACCTTTATATTTTTCGCTCAATATAGAAATATAAAATCCATCCAAATGAAACGGCCGGGTTGCCGCAACGCGAAAACCGTGCTTTTCGGCAAGTTGCAACATTTGGGTGGGCGCAAAATGCCACAGATGCCGAGGGACATCGTATGCAGCCCAATGAGTGCCGTATTTTTCGGCATCTGCCGATGTATGATTGGGTACGGCAATAAAAAGTGTCCCTTGCGGCGTAAGCAATCGGTTAAACGATTGCATAGCGTGGTTTAAATCGCCCAAATGCTCTAATACGTGCCACAAGGTTATGGTATCAAAACGGTTGTTTCCGCCAATTTCCTTCAAAGATGGCACTACTTCGAGCTTAATTTCGATGGCAAACTTTCGGTCAGAATCACTCTTTTCCACGCCCACTACATTCCATCCTCGTTTCTGCATTGAGGCGGCAAAATATCCCGTTCCACAACCCACATCCAACAACTTTTTATCGTTGGCAGCTGTCTGTTTTTCTACCCAATTCCGTTTCTTTTTCAACATTAGTCGACGTGCGGCGTGATAGATGCTGTTTATCGCACCCTTGCGCGTGTTGCTGTGCGATATGTAATTTTCTGACTGGTAGTAAGCGCCAAGCGCATCTTCACTTAAACGGTGCCGGGTAACGCGTAAGCCGCAACCGCTGCACGATACGATGTCGAAATTTTCGCCACTCACAAAATAATCGGTGCAGGTAAACTCGTCGTTACATTCGGTGTATCCGCAAATAGGACAGATAAAACCGGATATTGTTTCTTGATGCGTGTAATATGTGGTTGTTTTCATAAAAACGCAATGCCTTTTTCAACATTACGCAAAAACAGCCAAAAACCTAACCGAGATTTTAGTTAAAAAAGAGATTAAAAAGTGCGGCTGACGGAAAAAGAAAATGTGCGTCCGGCGCGTGTTTTATGGATAATGGGGTCGCTCCCGTTGTCGTAGTTTTCGGTTTTTCGGGGTAAAAGATTGTCGGTAGGAAAGTTATACTCGTCGCGTGCATAATCATCGGGCGTGTTTGTATAAAAAATCTCGTTAGCGTTGAGCAGATTTATTCCGCTCAGTTTAACAGAGATGCCACTTCGGGAAAAACGATATCCGATGCTCCCTTCGAGCGAGTTGAGTGCCGCGCGGTATTCGTGCGTGTGTGCCTGTTCGCCCAACACAAAAAGCTGCCGCCCGCTTCGGTTAAAAAGTACGTTCACAAATAGTCTGCTGCCCGCATAATGGATTCCGGCATTCAGTTGATACGGCATTTGTCCCGAAAGCGGGCGTGTTTGCACGATTTCGGTTTCCACAAATTCGGTTTGTCCGTCTTCGTGCATCA
>JAUNRY010000009.1 GCA_030539475.1 Bacteroidia bacterium
TATGCGGTTGTGTAGCACTTGCATGGTGAACCTCCCTTTTAAATAATGAATGAAATAGTATAATTGCGGCAAAGGTAAGAAAAAAATCTATTGACGGAGCAACTACGACTCACTCCGTCAGTAAATAGCTGATGGAACTCAGAGACGGTGCACGCACCGTCTCTACTACAGCCAAATATTATCGGGGTAAACTACATCGTGAAGAAAAAGTGCATGCCCCGGCGCAGAATCGCCGGCAACCCGGCGGTCTTTGGCCTCGATAATCCGGCGCAGGCCACGTTCGTCGAGCCGCCCCCTGCCTGCTTCAAGCAATGTGCCTACAATGGCGCGAACCATATTCCGCAGGAAGCGGTCGGCTGTGATGGTAAAAACAAAACGTGTGTTGCTCTCTTGCTCCCAGTAAGCTTCGCTAACGCGGCAGTTGTTGGTTTTCACATCGGTATGCAGTTTACTGAAACTGGTGAAATCGGTATATTCTTTCAGCGCTTCGCACAGCGCATTCATTTTACCGATATCGGGACGGAAAAACACCTGGTAGCTGAAATCGTGGAAGAAAGGATCTTTTTCAGTGGTGAGGTAATATTTATACGTTCGCGAAGTTGCCGAAAACCGGGCATGAGCGTCCGGCTGCACTTCACGGATTTGGTGAACGGCAATATCGCGGGGTAAAAAACTGTTTAGGTTCTTCACCAAATCCTTTTCATGGAAACTTTCTCCCGAAAAATCAAAATGCGCCGTCATTCTCCGGGCGTGAACGCCGGCATCGGTCCGGCCCGCTCCCACCACATCGGTTTGCTCGCGCAAAATGGTGGATAAGGCCTCCTGCAAAACCTGCTGCACACTTACGCCGTTGGGTTGTATTTGCCAACCCACGTAGTTTTTTCCGTTGTAAGAAAGAGTGATAAAAAAACGCTTCATAGCTTAATTTCAGACGTTTATGTTTTACCTCACCGTTATGTGAAAACAAGCCTGCTGCCGCTCGTGCTTCACGTAGCAACGGTCTTGTTTTTTCAAATCGAAAAGCACCTGCGCCAACACGAGTTTCAACCTTTCGGGCGGCACTTGATGTATGGAGTCGGGAATCACCTGATCGAAACGCTTCCACGATATGTCGAAAGTGGTTCCGTAACGATGGGTGGAATTTTCGCTGGCGTTGATGTTTCTTCTTGTCAGTTTGGAGAGGTCGTCGTTGGTGCGAAGAATGCTGGTAAGGTAAATGCGGTAAAGCGGCAGGTCTTTGCTGTAAAGCGAATCGCGAAAATTCTGCGCTATATCGATAAAGAGCTGCGTTGCCGATGGCACTAAAAAAGGAATGGAATGCGTTATGTCGTGCATTTTGTAGAGTTCCAGTTCATCGGGCAAACGAACAAGTTTGTCTTTCAGTTCCAGCGTATCGTTGCGAGATGCCATGGGCGAAATACCGTTGAGAATGGCCGAAGCCAGGTGCGCATCCTGTAAATCGTTGAATTCGCGGTTGTAATTCCCCGAAAATCGTTGTTTTCTTTCCAAGGGAATTCCGTGGGCGGTTTTTGCCGTTTCGGTTGTTTCGGCTTTACCTTTTCCACAGGAAATCAGGAGCAAAGGAATTGAGAACAAAAAAATCCAGTGAAAGTATTTCATACAATTGAGTAAACGAGTAAAATGGGAGGTGCGAGTTGCGGTTACGAGTTACGAGGCGTGTTCAAACTTCCGACATCCGACATCCCGACATCCTATCCATTCATTTCCCGGAGCCGGATTTTCGTAAGCGCCTGTTTGGTATTCAGCGGAAAATCGCCGTCCATCATCCACGAGTAGTAACTGGGTTCGTTGCGTAAAACCTGCGATACGGATTTGCCTTTGTGCTTACCGAAATTAAATACCTCAACACCGTTTTCATCGAAAATCATGCGTCCGGCGAAATCCACGTTGTTGTTGAAACTGGAATATTCTTTCGAAAGGAACGCTACATCGTTTTCCAAATCGGGGTAATGCCTGAGTTGCGATTTCAGTACTTCGTACGTGGCAATGGTATCGGCTTCGGCCGAATGCGCGTTTTGCAGTTCTTTTTCGCAATAGAATTTGTAAGCTGCTTCGAGCGTGCGCGGCTCTTTTTTGTGGAAAATAATCTGCACATCCACAAACTTGCGTTTGCTCATATCAAAGTCCACTCCGGCGCGAAGAAACTCTTCCGAAAGCATCGGCACATCGAACCGGCTGGAATTAAAACCGGCCAAATCGCAGCCTTCCAGCATATCGGCCAGCGATTTTGCCACTTGCCTGAAAGTGGGGCAATCTTTCACGTCGTCATCCGTAATGCCGTGAATAGCTGTCGCCTGCGGCGGAATGGGCATTTCGGGATTTATTCGCCGCGATTTCACTTCTTCTTTTCCGTTGGGATGAACTTTCAGCAACGAAATTTCTACGATCCTGTCTTTGGTTATGTTAATGCCGGTGGTTTCCAAGTCGAAGAAAACCAACGGGTTTTTGAGGTTTAATTGCATATTTTTTTTAGATTATCAGATTTCAGATGACAGATGACAGATGACTGATTACATCCGACACCCGTCACCGAGCATCAATCATTCAGCATCATCGGCATCAGCAGCGTGAGCATATCTTCGTTTTCTTCGTTTTCGGCCGGGAGAATAATTCCGGCGCGTGACGGGTCGGAAAGTTCTATTTTCACATCGGTGGCGGGAATATTGTTCAGAATATCAATGAGAAAAACAGCTTTGAAACCGATATTCATCACATTTCCATTATACTGGCAAGGAATCATTTCCTCGGCCGATGTCAGAAAATCAATGTCTTGCGCCGAAACCACAATCCTGTCTTCCGCCATTTGAAGTTTCACCAGGCTGCTCGCCGGATTGGAAAATACGCTCACGCGTTTCAGGGCGTTGAGCAGCGCCAGCCGGTCGAGCGTAACGTTGTTGGGGTTGTTTTGCGGGATTACCGAGTTGTAGTTGGGATATCGCCCTTCCACAAAACGGCAGATCATCACAAAATTAGACATGGTTATGTACGCGTTGTTTTCGTCGAATTTTATTTCTACCGTTCCGCTTTCCTTGGGAAGTAGCGATCTTAGCAGGTTGGCCGGTTTTTTGGGCAAAATAAACGAGGAACGTCCATCGCCTTTCACGTCTTTGTGCGTTACGCGAACGAGTTTGTGGCCGTCAGAGGCTACAAACGTTAAATCGTCGGCGGTAATATCGAAATAAATACCGTTCATCACCGGGCGAAGTTCGTCTTCGGCTGTGGCAAAAACGGTTCTGTTGATTCCGTTGAAGAGGGTTTCGGCCGGAATATTGATACCAATGGCCGAATCTTTCAGTTCTTTTGGTTTCGGGTATTCGTCGCCTTTTAATCCTACAAAATTGTATTTTCCGTTGTGGTAGTAAATGAATACTTCCAACGTTTCGTCGTTCACATCGAAAGTGAGGGGTTGGTCGGGGAGTTCTCTCAGCGGATCCAACAGGTTTTTTGAGTTGATGGCCAGGCTACCCGTTCCCTCCGAACTGTTTACTTCTACTTTGGTTTCCAATCGGGTTTCGTTGTCGGCGGCTGTAATGGTTAACACGTTTCCGTCCAGTTCCAGAAGAAAACAATCCAAAATGGGTAATGTGTTCTTTGAATTGATAACTCTGCTGATTGCTTGCAGATGGCTCAACAAAGTGGCGCTTGATACTACAAATTTCATAGGGCGTGGATTTATTTAATTTTTTTGATGTTTTGATTTAATTAGCAAATATACAAAATTATCTGTTTGCAGGTAATTTGTGTGTGCAAATTTTGTGAGTTTTGTTGAAAAATGGGAGACGATGCCTTTGGCTTCGTAATAATTATCATAAAGCCGAAGGTTTCGACACCCGGTTACGCGGATGATGCTCAATAATTTCCTGCCGCAGAAAACTCCGGTCTATATGGGTATAGATTTCGGTAGTGGTAATTTTTTCGTGCCCCAGCATCTCCTGTATCACGCGGATGTTGGCTCCCCGCTCCAGCAAATGCGTAGCGAACGAATGGCGGAAAACGTGCGGGCTAATTTCTTTGTTAATTGCGGCGGCATCGGCATATTGTTTAATGTAATAGAAAACCGTAACGCGCGATATGGCCGTTCCTCTCGAACTCAAAAAAACCACATCTTCACTGCCTTTTTTCACCGTTTGCTGATTGCGATGCAACAGGTAGTTTTTTATTTTGCCGATGGCTGTTTCCGAAATTGGTACAAGCCGTTGCTTGTCGCCTTTTCCTTGCACGCGGATGAAACCTTCGTCGAAAAACAAATCGGAAAACCGGAGGTTGGTGAGCTCCGATACACGCAAGCCGCAGCTGTAAAGCGTTTCTACAATGGCGTAATTTCGGGCGCCTTCGGCGGTGGAAACGTCAATAACACCTAAGATGGAATCTATTTCTTCTACCGAAAGCACCACCGGAAGTTTCAATCCTATTTTTGGCGCTTCCAGCAATTGGCTTGGATTGTTTTGGATATAATCATCGAGAACGAGAAAATGAAAAAACGATTTTATGCCTGAAATTATCCGCGCTACCGATCGGGCTTTGATTTGGCTGTCGTGCAGTTCAGCAAGAAATTCTTCCAGGTGCGCAAGTTTTATTTCGGCAAGGGAGAGGTTCCGGTGTTCAATAAAATCTTGCAGTTTTTGCAAATCGGCCAGGTAGGCTTCGATGGAGTTTTTCGACAATCCTTTTTCCAGGAGCAGGTATCGCTTGTATTTGTCAATTTTTTCCGAATCCATCGGTTACGCTTTTTCAATTTCCGACACCCTGCTTTTCGCTTCGTTCACGTAGTGGTTTATTTTTTCCACGGCTTCGTCTTTTTCCCGGTTGGAAACGGCTTGTTTGCGATCTAACTTTAACAAAATATCCGACAGGTTTTCATCGCCCATCATTTTGAAAAGCGGCAGCATTTTGTGCGCAAAATGAGAGGCGTTTTCGGCATCGTTTTTACTGAAACACCGCTGCATTTCGAAGTTATTTTTCTCGGTATCAGCCACAAATGCTTTTAGAATTTCCAGCGAACTTTCTTTGTCGTCTTTTACAACTGCAATCAAAGCCGAAATGCCTTGCATGCGGGCGCTGGCAGTTTTTTCTGCCGCTAATTTCAGCTTCAGGTACTTGTTTATCAGGCCGAAAAGCTGTATCGAGGTAAAGGGCTTGTTCAGAAAATCGGTGAAGCCGGATTGGTTGAAGTCGGTGGAGGCCAAATCCGATTTTGCGGATAACGCGATAATCGGGGTGGATTTCGACTTCAATAAGTCAGCGTCAAGAATGCGTTTCACGAGCGTGAAACCGTTTATGCCCGGCATCTGGATATCGAGAAATATCAAGTCGAAAAGGTTGTTTTTCAGGACATCCAACACATTTTCGGGATTGGATTCGGTAACAACATTTATTTTCTTGAGTTTGAGCATCTCCGATATCATTGTCAGCTGAATGGGGTCGTCGTCCACTGCCAGTACCGATATATTTTCAATATCAAAATCGGGATAGGTTTCTGTTAAGCTCAGCACTTCCGCCGACTTTGATGTTTCGAGCGGAATTTCCGCGAAAAACTCCGAACCTTTTCCCTGTTCGGATTTCAGGTAAATTTTTCCGTCCAGCTCATCTATCAATCCTTTGGTTATGGCCAGTCCCAGTCCGCTTCCGCCGGCGTGATGTTCTATTTTTTCGGGTTTTATCTGGGCAAATTCATCAAAAATAAGTTCCTGATTTTGTTTATCGATGCCCAAACCGGTATCTTTCACCGAAAATTTCAATACAGTTCTGTTTCTCTCGTTTACAGGTTCCACAAAAACTTCAACTTTGCCGTGCGGCGTATATTTTATGGCGTTGGAAATGAGATTGGTATATATTTCCCGAATCATGAACGGATCGCCGAAAGCGAGCATATCAACCGGCACTTTATTGAATACATGATACGCTAAATTTTTCTTCTCGGCAAGCGGCCTGAAACTGGCCACCGTGTTTTCCACCAATTCAAAAACATTGAAGTTCATTTCTTTACGCGACCAGGTGCCGGATTCTATTTTCTGATAATCGAGCAGGTTTGTTACCAGTTCCAAAATGTGTTCGCTCGACTTTTTCATGTTTTCGAGGTACATTTTTCGGGAAGTTTCATCTGCGCCCGAATCTATCAATTCTATATACCCGAGAACGGAACTCATGGGAGCTTTTATATCGTGCGAGATGGATAACATGAGCTTTTCGCGCGATTGCAGCAACTGGTTTATCCGCACGTTTGATTCTTCCAGACGCCTCCGGTATCGTTGGCTCTTGTTGAAGTCCACAAGGAATAACAAACCGAAAATCAGCGCGATGGCCAGAGCCAGCAGCGAAACCCAAAATACAATTCGCGAAGATTCGTTTAGAATGGCATCTTTGGCCTCAATTAGTTTTACTGATTTATCAATTTCCTCTTGCTCAATGGATTTCAATAAGTCATCGATTCTTATTGTCAGCAAATGATTGGTAGTTGTCATTAACGATTGCCGTTGCAGCAACGCGGCTTGAAATTTCTGCTGATTGTCAAGATTCAAGCGTTCGGAATACCTGACCATATTTACCACGGTATCAATTGCCAGCAGGATGTCTTCGTTGGATGCAATGGTGGTTATTGTGGGGCGTCTTTGTATAATAACGGTGGAGTCTTGCCTACCCCTGATAGCATCGCCTATTCTTCTGAAAAACCCTCTCTGCTCGGCTTTTATAACCGTTGTATCCATTGTTGCAACATTGTCCAGAGTGTCTTGCCTTGCCGATAAATCTCTGTTTTGAAGATAATTATCTATTTGAGCATTCACGTTTCCGGGCACAAACGTGTTTGTCATCTGGCGCAAAATCTGCGGCGCTTTGCGAATGGAATCCAACAAAACAAAAATAGCCTGAAGATTTTCTTCTTTTTCGTTTAACAAAAACTCAATGCTGTCGAGTTTTACAACGCGATTTGGGTCGATGGAAAGTTGCTTCAAGGTATCGAGCCGCGAAGTTATTCCCGGCTTTATTGAATTGTATCTTTCGAAGTATTTCTCAGCGTTTTCGTGTGTGAATAAATTTTGTGTGCTTTCAACCTCGTATAATTGGTTAATTACATTGCCCACGATGATGAGTTCGGTAAGGTCTTCGTTTCGGATTCTTTTTTCCGAAAAATCAACCAGGTTACGGTAAATTGCCCATAAACCTATAATCATGGTGGCTATAACCAAAACATAGCCTATAATAACAATGTATTTTACGGCGGAGCGGGAGGGAGTGGATTTCATTCTGTTTTTTTAATTTTCCGTGCACTGTGTTGGGTTGACGAAATAGAGCTTTCGCCAGCCTGCCATCAATTTCTCAATTTATTTCCACGTTATAAAGTTTTATTTTATTGTACAAGGTTTTTCGGTCGATATTGAGTATTGAAGCCGCCACGGTTTTATTCCCCTTAGCTATTTCGAGCGCTTCGGCTATTTTTTCTTTCTCGTAATTCTCTTTTTTCAGTCCTTCAATAGCTTGTTTTTTAGACTCTTCCACTTCGGGAACATCTTCCGTAAAGTTCTTAAACAACACGGTTAGAAGTTTCTTGGTAATGGTGTCTCCTTCCGTTAAAAGGCTGGCTTTGAAAATTACGTTTTTCAGTTCCTGAATATTTCCAATCCAGGTATGATTAAAAAAGGCTTCGAGAACTTCGTTGTCGATTTTTTTAATTTTCTTATCCAGTTCTTTATTGGCCGCATCAAGAAAGCTTTGAGCATAAAACAAAATAGCCTCATCATTACCTTGAAGATTAGGCAACTCCACGTGTAAATCTTTGAGTAATTCGATTAACTTGGGGAGAAGACTCGCGCGCAGCTGCTCTTTGCTCTCTTTGGTGGTTATTATGATTTGGGTATAATTATCGTCTTTTTTCTGTGTTGTGAGCGCTTTAATCAATTGAGTTTGCAAGTTAATGTCTGTCTTTTGAAAATTTTTGATGAGCAGCAATCCGCCTTTTGCTTTTTCGAGCGCTTCCCGAAACTTTTTTTCGGCAGCCCCCCGGTCTCCGTTCCAGCTTACAACTTGCGGGTCTAAATCAATGATGACGAAAGGGCCGGAGCCTCTTCTGCTTTTGGTGTAAATGTATTTTGCAACGGAGGTTTTTCCCGTTCCGGGGCCTCCAAATACGAGCAGGTGGGAGTCGTTGTGGATTACGTCGTGAAGTTTATCGAATATTTTATCGTAAATTTTTCCGCTTGGCCTTCGCAGGGGGTCTCCAAATTGCGCCGCTTTTTTCTGATTCTCCTGATTTTTCAGCGCGTCGGCAATCTTTTTGTACAGGTTTTCCGCTTCAATAGGTTTGGCTATATAATCCACCGCTCCCGCTTTCATGGATTCCACAACCGATTCTATGTCGGCATAACTGGTCATCATAATCACCAAAATATCGGAATCGAATTTTTTCACCCACGACAAAAACGTGAAACCGTCGGCATCGGGCATCCTGATGTCTGAAAGTATCAGGTCGAATGCTTCGTTTTTCACTTTTTGCTTCGCTTCCTCAACGCCCGTTGCTGTGTCAACATTATAGTTTTTCTTTGTCAGCCACGATTTCAACATCAAGCAAATGGTCAGGTTGTCATCTAAAATCAAGATTCTTTTCATGTTGTCAAACTCAAAAATTAAACATCCTTTTCCTCCTTTTCAGACTCTTCTTTTTTAAGTTCTTTGGGCAGCATAAATGCCGAATAAAGCAAGAAAACCGCTCCCACCATCATTGTTAATGCCCAAAGATTATTATTTCTAAGCATTAAATAGGCCGAAACAATCATAAACATGCACGAAAAAACCTGAAAACCGAATAATCTTTTTCCCCGAATACTTTTTCCCGGATAGGGCGTTGACGCGGTTATCGCGCTAAGTGCGAGCACTGCCACTATCAATATCCACGGTGCAATTGCCGGCAAAAACGAGTATAGCACGGCAGAAGCTAAAATTAAAATGGCAGAAATCTGATATATGATTTCTTTTGAATTACTCATTAATTTTTATTTTTTCATTCAACAAAAGATGTATTGTTCAATGAATTTATATACTCATTACAAAGAATATGTTGAAACGAAAAGCTTGTTTCTGCTTCCGCAATCGATGGCCGGTTTTCCGGCTCATTCAATAATAAAAACCTCTTCGTTATCTTTCTTCATCAAATAATTCTCGCGCGCGTATTTTTCAAGGTTTTCCAAGCTCGATTGAAGCTCATTCAATTTAGCTCTATCCACTTCCGTTTGATTTCGATAATATTCTATCTGCGTTTTCAAATCGCGGATTTCGTTTTCATACTTCAAGCGTTTCAACAAACTGCTGTCGCTGAAAAAAAATAACATCGCGACAAGAACCGCCAACGTTGTCAATTGATAGATAGACAATCCGATTAGTCTTTTCCTGAATATTTTTCTAATATCCATATAAGTTCGAAAACATTGAATTAACCCTACAAATATAATCAAAACTTTGCATTAATTCCAACCATTTCTGCATTAAAATGAAATTTCATGCGCTTAACGTGCGTTTTTCACGGTTTTTGAAGTATCTTTACACCATGTAAACTTTAAAACTCGATATAAAATAATGAAAAGATTCTTCTCAGTTTTCAGTGTTCTTATGGTAACAGTATCCGCAGTTTTCCCCTGCACTAACTTTTTGATAGGCAAAAAAGCATCGGCCGACGGCTCCACGCTGATTTCCTATTCAGCCGACTCGTACAACCTCTACGGCGAACTTTACCATTGGCCGGCAGCACAATACCGCCCCGGCGCCATGCTTAAAGTTTACGAATGGGATACGGGAAAATACCTAGGCGAAATTCCGCAAGCGTTGCAAACCTACAACGTGATAGGCAATATGAACGAGCACCAGCTCGCTATTGGAGAAACCACCTTTGGCGGACGTTCCGAACTCAGCGATTCCACCGGAATTATGGATTACGGCAGTTTGATATACATAACGTTGCAACGCGCCAAAAACGCCCGCGAAGCCATTAAGGTAATGACCGATTTGGTGGCAGCGCACGGATATTACAGCGGTGGAGAATCTTTTTCCATTGCCGATCCCAACGAAGTGTGGGTAATGGAAATGATTGGCAAGGGCGCGGGCAATAAAGGCGCCGTTTGGGTGGCGGTACGCATTCCCGACGATTGTGTTTCGGCGCACGCCAACCAGGCTCGTATTCAGCAATTTCCGTTAAACGACCCCGAAAATTGCATTTACTCGCCCGACGTTATCTCGTTTGCGCGGGAAAAAGGATATTTCTCCGGCAAAGATGCCGATTTTAGTTTTGCCCAGGCCTATGCCCCACTCGATTTTGGCGCCATGCGTTTTTGCGAAGCCCGCGTGTGGTCGTTTTTCAACCGCGTAAACAAAAACATGGGCAAATACGTAACTTACGCGCAAGGCAAAACCACCGAGCCCATGCCGCTTTACATCAAACCCGATAAAAAATTAAGCGTACACGACATTCAAAACATGATGCGCGACCATTACGAAGGAACCGAACTCGATTGGCGCTTCGATGTGGGAGCAGGGCCATTTAACTCACCTTATCGCTGGTCGCCCCTCACGTTTGAGGTAGATTCGGTTGAATACTGCAACGAACGCCCCATTGCCACGCAACAAACCGGATTTTCATTTGTGGCGCAAATGCGCTCGTGGCTGCCCAATGCAATCGGAGGCATTCTGTGGTTCGGCATTGACGATGCCGCTCAAACAGTTTATTACCCCTTTTACAGCGGACATGCCGATGTGCCCGAAGAAATGGCGGTTGGAAACGGAGATTTACTCACTTATTCCGAAACATCGGCTTTCTGGACGCACAATTGGGTATCGAACATGGTGTACACACGCTACAGCGATATGAGCATGGATCTGCAAAAAGTACAGCAGGAACTCGAAAACAATTTCAAGGAAATTCAGCCCGAAATTGAAAAGAAAGCATTAAATTTGTACAAGCAATCGCAACCGGAAGCAGTCCATTTTCTTACAAACCACACCAATTCTTTAGTTAAAAACGGTTTGCAGGAATGGAAAAAACTCGGACAGTATTTGATGGTGAAATACGTTGATGGCGTAATTAAACGGGAAAAAGACGGAGAATTTCTGCGGAATCAATACGGACAACCGGCTTCGCCCACCCGTCCGGGATATTCCGATGAATTTTACCGCAAAGTTATCAACCAAACCGGCGACAAATACAAGGTGCAACCGGTGGAATAAAATATTTTACAGCCCGCACGGGTGCTGCGATTTTTAATCGCAGTAAAAAACACTTCGATTGAAAATCGAAGCACCCGATAAGGGACTGACCGCCTGTTGAGACATTTTTTACGATTTTAAACAGAAAATTGATATACAAAAGATTTAAAATGACTGCTCATAAACTAAGTAATCTGCAATTGGAACTACTTAAAATATATAGTTTCAATATAAAAGACGAACAATTGCTCGAAATTAAAAATCTTCTTGGATATTATTTTGCCAATAAAGTTACTGAAGATATCGACAAACTTTTTGAAGAGAAAGGATGGGGGTTAGAGAAAATTCAAGAATGGTCGGAAGAACACATGAGAATTGGTGATAAAAGTAAATAATGAAAAAAATTGTATTAGACACCAATGTTCTTTTGATTTCGTTGCCACACGCATCTCCTTATCGTCCGATATTCGACAATTTGCTAAGTGGCAAGTTCATTTTGTTAATAACTGAAGATATTTTTCAAGAATATTTAGAAATTATTGCTCAAAAAACAACTGCTGCAATTGCAGACAATATTGGAAGAGCATTAAATCAATTGGTTAATGTTACTAAAGTTACAGCGTTTTATAAGTGGAATTTAATTACAGACGACCCTGACGACAATAAGTTTGTTGATTGTGCCATATCGGGTAATGCCCATTTTATTGTTACAAATGATAAGCATTTCAACATATTAACGCAAATTGAATTTCCTACGGTTAACGTGCTCAATGCAGATACTTTTTTAAAAATATTACAACGAAACCAAACAAACAGCAACTCATAGCCCGCTAAATTGTCCCACTCAGCTTGGAACAATTCAAGGGTTATTATATATCATTTTCATATGGATAACGAAACATTATTAGCTCAGGTTACCGACAAAGCCCAACTCTGGCTCAAAGGCAACTACGACGAAGAAACAAAACAAGAAGTAAAACAAATGCTCGAAAACGAAGATAAGCGCCGGCTTATCGACGCGTTTTACCGGGATTTGGAATTTGGCACAGGCGGCCTTCGCGGCATTATGGGCGCCGGAACCAACCGGATGAATATTTACACCGTGGGAGCGGCCACGCAGGGATTATCGAATTATTTGCTGAAAGAGTTTTCCGACCTGGAACAAATAAAAGTAGTTATCGGCCACGATTGCCGCAACAACAGCCGGAAGTTCGCCGAAATTTCCGCCGATATTTTCAGCGCCAACGGAATAAAAGTGTTTCTTTTCGAAGATTTACGCCCTACCCCCGAAGTATCGTATGCCATCCGCAAACTCGGCTGCCAGAGCGGAATTATGCTTACGGCGTCACACAATCCGAAAGAATACAACGGATACAAAGCCTACTGGGAAGATGGCGCACAGGTGCTTGGCCCACACGACAAAAATATCATTGCCGAAGTAAACCGCATTTCCTCAGTCGATGATATAAAATTCAACGGCAACCAACAACTAATAGAAATTATAGGCAAAGACATGGACAAGGCTTTCATCGATAAAGTAAAAAGTTTTGTTCTTTCTCCGGAATCCATTGAAAATCAGAAAGAGTTGAAGATGGTTTATACCCCAATCCACGGAACCGGCATCAAACTCATCCCCGACGCGCTGAGAGCCATCGGCTTCACCAACATCATCAATGTTCCCGAGCAGGATGTGATAAGCGGCGATTTCCCCACCGTTATCTCTCCCAATCCCGAAGAACCGGCAGCGTTGGATCTGGCCATAAAAAGAGCCATAGAAACCGACGCCGAAATTGTTATGGCCACCGATCCCGATGCCGACAGAATTGGAGCCGCCATCCGCGACGAAGATAATAATTTTATTCTCATAAACGGAAACCAAATCATGCTTATCCTTATTTATTACCTGATGTTTCAGCGTAAAGAAAAAGGATTGCTCAAAGGCAAGGAATTTATTGTAAAAACCATTGTTACAACCGAATTGGTGAAAAAAGTTGCCGACAAAATTGGCGTTGAAATGTTCGATTGCTACACCGGATTCAAGTGGATTGCCGAAATTATCCGCAAAAACGAAGGCGTAAAAAAATACATCGGCGGCGGAGAAGAAAGCTACGGATTCCTTGCCGACGATTTCGTACGCGATAAAGATTCGGTATCGGCGTGTACCCTTTTTGCCGAAATAGCGGCCTGGGCAAAGGATAACGGTAAAACCATGTATCAGCTGTTGCAGGACATCTACGTGGAATACGGATATTCTAAGGAAGTGGGTATTTCCTTGGTACGCAAAGGCAAAGAAGGCGCAGACGAGATTGAAGCCATGATGAGAAACTTCAGGGCAAACCCGGTGAAAGAACTGGCAGGCTCGCCCGTTGTTCTGTGGAAAGATTTCGGGAAACTGGAAAGTGTTGATTACGTAAAAAACGAAATTACAACGCTTGAAATGCCCACAACATCCAACGTACTTCAGTATTTTACCGAAGACGGAACAAAGGTATCCGTACGTCCTTCGGGAACCGAACCGAAAATAAAATTTTATATCGAAGTGCAGAGCTCGCCCATATCATCGCGCGAAGAAATATCCCGGGCAGAAGCCGAAGCGGATGAAAAAATAAGCGCCATAAAAGAATTTTTCGGTATTTAACGTAGGGGCGCACGGCCGTGCGTCTCTACTACCGAAACCCGTAACCCAAAACAAACAATGAAGAAAAAACTAACCATAGCCCTCGTCGCCCACGATCAGCGAAAAGCCGACATGGTTGACTGGGTAATTTTTAATTCGGATTTTTTATCCAGCCATCATTTGGTTTGCACGGGAACAACCGGCGGATTGGTGCGCGATGCGCTGTACAACGAAGGCGTGTCTCCCGATTTCACCATCATGAATTCCGGCCCCATGGGCGGCGATGCCGAAATAGCGGCCATGGTGGTTCGCAAGGAAATAGACTTGGCGGTATTTTTGATTGACGACCTGAACGCACAACCCCACGAAGCCGATATCATGATGCTGCTGCGCCAATGCCGGGTGCACAACGTACCCATTGCCTGCAACCGATACAGCGCAGACCTAATGATTACCAGCAACTTGTGGGACGACTCATCGTATGTGCCCATGCCGCCACGATACGAAAAATTTGACCGGTAGTTACGTGTCAGATTTTAGAACACTACGCTGATAGACTTCTGACGGGAGAATACGAACGTATCATTTATAGCCGACCCGGCAAACATAAAAAGCCAAACGCCGAAAAACTTTCCCGACGTTTGGCTTCAATTATTTCACCGTGAGCTAAAAAACTCAGAACTAACTACCTCACAACTTTTAGTTCCTCAATCACATGCGGGGCGTTCATAATCTTGTCAATGGTGTAAAGCACGTAGCGGATATCTACGCTGATGGTGCGCTGCATCTCGGGTTCGAACAAAATATCGCCGCTGAGCGACTCCCAGTTTCCGTCGAACGCAAGGCCTATAAGCTCCGCTTTTCCGTTAAACACCGGGCTTCCGGAATTTCCGCCGGTAATATCGTTGTTCGACAGAAAATTCACACGCATGGTGCCGTCTTTTGCCGCGTAGCGGCCAAAATCTCCTTCTTTGACAGCATTTAAAATATGGGGTTGCAAGTGAAACTCCGGATCGTTTTCTTTGTATTTTTCCAATATACCCGTTGAAGTGGTATAGTAATCGTACCAAACGCCGTCGCGCGGTTTATACCCTTTCACCGAACCGTAACTCATGCGTTGCGTGAAAGTGGCGTCGGGATAGAATGTTTTTTTCGCGTCCATATCCATCAGGGCCGCCATTAACTGCCTTTCGCCTCTCATCATGTTTTCGTAGTCCGAAATCATTTGTCCAGACAGTTCGTAGCCCATATCCTTCGTGGATAGCGCCAGCTCCATGGCCGGATCTTGCGTTAAATCCTGCGTGTCGGCTGTTTTCAATAGCTCCATTAAATCGGTCAGGTTGGTAAATTGCGAGTTAGCGAATAACCAATCGGCATATTTTTCGTAATCGCCGCCAAAATCGGATTTGATTTTTTCGTATATATCGGGATGATATTCCGCCGGAACGCGCTCGGCGTACAGTTTCATCAACACGGGAAGCACTTTCTTATCGAGAGCGGGTTCGTAATTTTTGTATGATTCTATGATTCTGTCGTTAATAAACGCGGCCTTATCTTCTTCCGTTCCGTCCATATCGAACTGAAGAATGGTGCTGGCAAAGCGAATCAACTCTATTCCGTTGTTGAACGTTTCCAGAAAATACGTGGTATAGCGGGCCATATCGGTTGAGCCGGTATACGTTTCCTCCAGGTTTTTCAACAGATTGCCGTATTTTGTTTTGTTTCTTTGGTTGCTGTCAATCCAGCGGGCCAAGCGGTTTTCCAATTGTTGTTTTTCGGCCAGGACATTCAGTTTTGCAATTGCTTCGTTCATTCCCATCGAATTTTTCCAATAGTTGGAACTGCCGGCGTATTTGTTGGCATATTTCAGGCGGATGGTATCGTTGTTGGTCATGGCATCCCACCAGATATCTTGTTTTGCCCCGCGCACTTCGATACGCGGTTTGTTTTCCGATTCCATTTGCTGCGCAATGCCGAATGAGGAAAGATAACGCTGTGTGCTTCCCGGATACCCGATGGTCATGGCATAGTCGTCGTCTTCTACTCCGCCCAGTGAAACCGGCACCACGTACTTGGGTTTGTAAGGTACGTTATCGATGCTGTGGCGGGCCGGTTTGTTGTTTCTGTCGGCATACACGCGAAAAGCCGAAAAATCACCGGTTTGCCGCGGCCACATCCAGTTATCGGTGTCGCCTCCGTATTTTCCTACCGACGATGGGGGAGTTACCACCAGGCGAATATCGCGGAAAACATCGTAAACTACTTTGTAGTATTTGTTGCCCGAATAAAAAGGCACAATCCGCGCCGAAGTGAACGGGTCGTCGTTATACTGCGCCAGCAGTTCGTCGGAAATGGAATCGATGGCCAGTTCGCGTTGCACCTCACTTAAAACGGAAGGAACGTTGGGCAGAATTTTATCGGTGATTTCTTCCATGCTGCGCAGAAAAGCGATGGTTAAGCCGTCGGCATACAGTTCCTGTTGTAAATTATCGGCTTTGAAACCGTCTTTCAGGTAATCTGCTTCCACCGAACTCAGTTTCTGAATGGCACCATATCCGCAATGGTGATTGGTGAAAATCAGCCCTTTATCGGAAACCGCGACACCGGTGCAACCTCCGCCGAAAATCACTACCGCGTCTTTCAGGGATGGATTGTTTTCGTCATACAATTTATTTACGGGAAAAGTAAATCCCAGTTCTTTCATGCGGGCAACGCTTTGCCGGTTAAGTTCTTTAAGGAGCCACATTCCTTCATCGGCTTTGGTTACTAACGCCACAAGTAATATGGCGGTGGTCAATAGTATTTTTCTCATTTAGTTCAATTTATATTAATTTGAAAATTTATCAAAACTTAACTTCGGAGAAGTTTTCTATGCATAACCCCCAAATTTATTTGGGGGGATAACAGCAAGCAATCTAAAGTAACTCTGTAAGAGTTTTCTAAGATTCGGGGAAATTACCCGATTGTTTCATCCAATGATTAGATGCTGTTTTAATCTCTTTTATGTAATTTGATAGTGCAACAGTGGGATGTAAATCCGAAAGGATATGAATATGGTTTTCAGTTCCGTTTATCTGATACAAAACACATTTGCGATTTTTTATTATACCTCAAATATACTTATACAAATCTGCATGAAATTCTTCCGGCAGCGTATTTTCGCGAATGTAGGTACAAAATACGATATGATAAAGTATTTGACGATAACTGTTCAAAGTCCTTTTCTTTTTGGCAAACCCTTACAGGGTTCTGTTATTTTTTTGTTGTTCCCCCCAATTAAAATTGGGGGTTATTCAGGGAATTGTCCTACGGACAACTTATTTATTTTCTATAATATCTACCTACAATCGGTATCTCACGCAAAGGTAAATCTTTTTTTACAACTATAAGTACGTATATTCCAATAAATATTGTGTTGACAATCACCCTTAACCAAAGGTTACCGATATTGGCTGATGCAAACATAATTCCTGCAAACAATGCCATGGTTACAACGAAATAAAATGCGGCCGATTTTAAATCGTAACGGATGGGATAGTTTTTTTGCCCCAGAAAATAAGAGGTAAGCATCATTACCAAGTTAGCGAAAAAAGCAGTCCAGGCGCAAGCCATATAACCGTAAACAGGTACAAAGAGCACATTCCCGAGCACGGTAACCACCAGTCCTATTATGGATAAATAGGCTCCCCATTTTGTTTGGTCGGTAAGTTTATACCAAAGCGACAGGTTGAAATAAATTCCGAAAAACAATTCGGCAATCATTACAATGGGCACAATTCTGATGCCTTCGCGATAATCTCCTTCGAGCAGTAGCTTTATGATATCGAGATACCCCATAATTGCCAGAAAAATAAACAAACAAAAAATAACAAAGTATTTAGTTGCCTGAGAATATGCTGTTTTGTTATCGCCCAACTCCTTATTTTTCGCAAAAATAAAGGGTTCAAAAGCGTAGCGGAACGCTTGCGTAAACATAACCATAATGACGGCAATTTTAAACGATGCTGAATAAACTCCTAATTGCCCCATTTTATCCGTTTCGGTAGAAAGGTGCGGATAAAGCATTTTATCCAGGTTCTGATTCATAATTCCCGCCACGCCTAAAATGAGCAGGGGTAAAGAATAAACCAACATTCTTTTCAGCAACGCAAAATCGAACGTGTATTTCACTTTTAATTGCGGCGAGAGCAACATCAACCGAATAGCAGAAGCTACCAGATTTGATATCAAAATATAATCCACTCCTTTGCTGATATCAAACCACGAGAAGGCATCGGGGAATTTTGCCGCCAGCCAGGGGCATGCCAAAAAGAAAAACAAATTCAATGCAATGGTAATAACTACGTTTAAAATCTGAATGGTTGCAAACCGCACCGGGCGTTTCTGATAGCGGAGATAAGCAAACGGAATGGCGCTCAATGTATCCAACCCAAGAATAATGATCAACAAAAGGACGTAATGCGATTTTATTTCAGCGCTTCCGAAAAAAGGAGTAATTTGTTCGTGAAAAAGAAGCGTCAAAACAACAAACAAAAGTGTTGTAAAAGCAATGCTTATTAACGTTGTGGTATATACTCTAAGCGGATTTTCTTCTTGTTTATTGGCAAACCGGAAGAGCCCGGTTTCCATTCCGTAAGTGAGAATAACAACGGTAAGCGCAGTCCAGCTATACAGGTTGTTCACCACTCCCATTTGAGCGGTATCTGCTAATACCCACGTCCAAAACGGATTAAGCAGCCAATTTAAAAACCGGCCTAAAATACTGCTCATTCCGTAAAGAGCTGTTTCTTTTGCAAGGGTTTTCATTCCTCCTGCCATATTCTTCGATTTTTTTTTGAAGATTTATTGTTGCAAATTGCTTGCAAAAGTACAATTTTTCCGCGTAGAGTCGGCCAAAAGTGCATCCATTATTTATCTTTAAGATTACGGATTACGGAAATATCGAAAAAAACTGCTTACTTTGTGGTTTAAAATGCAATAAAAAAACTGCCCATTGCAATTGGCAGCACCCGAAACAAAAGACATGGCACAAGAAGACGTTTTTAAAAAACTGGTATCGCACAGCAAGGAATACGGATTTGTATTTCAATCGAGTGAGATTTACGATGGCTTAGGCGCCGTTTACGATTACGGCCAAATGGGCGTTGAGTTGAAAAACAACATCAAAAAATATTGGTGGGACAGCATGACCCTGCTGCACGAAAACGTGGTGGGAATTGACTCCGCCATTTTCATGCATCCAACCATCTGGAAAGCATCGGGACACGTGGATGCGTTTAACGATCCGCTGATTGATAACAAAGACAGCAAAAAACGCTACCGCGCCGATGTTTTGATTGAAGACTACCTGGCAAAAATAGACGACAAAATAGACAAAGAAGTTGACAAAGCAGCCAAACGATTTGGTGAAAGTTTCAACGAAAAAATGTACCGCGAAACCAATCCGCGCGTACTGGAAAATCAGCAAAAGCGCGACGAAGTACACACCCGCTTTGCCCAAGCGCTCAACGATAACAATCTTGACGACCTGCGCCAGATTATCATCGATTGCGAAATAGCTTGCCCCGTCAGCGGTTCGAGAAACTGGACGGAAGTGCGCCAGTTCAACCTCATGTTTGCTACGGAAATGGGCTCCACCGCCGACGGCGCCATGAAAGTTTACCTCCGTCCCGAAACGGCGCAGGGAATTTTTGTGAACTTCCTCAACGTGCAAAAAACCGGACGCATGAAAGTTCCTTTCGGCATTGCGCAGATTGGAAAAGCTTTCCGAAACGAAATTGTAGCCCGCCAATTCATTTTTCGCATGCGCGAATTTGAGCAAATGGAAATGCAGTTTTTCGTGGCTCCGGGCGAAGAACTCAATTGGTTTGAATACTGGAAAAAAGAACGCATGAAATGGCATCAGTCGCTGGGCTTCGGCAACGAAAACTATCAGTTTCACGACCACGATAAACTGGCGCATTACGCCAACGCCGCCACCGATATCGAGTTTCGTATGCCATTCGGATTCAAGGAAGTAGAAGGAATCCACTCGCGCACCGATTTCGATTTGGCGCAACACGAAAAATTCTCCGGCAAAAAACTACAATATTTCGATCCCGAAAAAAACAAATCGTACGTTCCTTACGTGGTTGAAACCTCCATTGGAGTGGACAGGATGTTTCTCTCTGTGCTGGCCGGTTCGTATTGCGAAGAAACATTGGAAGGCGGCGAAACCCGCGTGGTTCTTAAACTCCCTCCCGCGCTCGCGCCCGTGAAATTAGCCATTTTGCCGTTGGTAAAAAAAGACGGATTAGCAGAAAAAGCCACCGAAATTTGGAATGAGTTGAAATTCAGTTTCGCGTGCCATTACGACGAGAAAGACAGCATCGGCAAACGTTACCGCCGACAGGATGCTATTGGTACGCCCTACTGCGTTACCGTTGACCACCAAACGCTGCAAGACAACACGGTAACAATTCGCCACCGCGACACGATGCAGCAAGAGCGCATAGCTATCGACTCGCTGCACAATACCATCGCGCGTGAAGTGGAAATAAAAAATTTGTTGAAAAAATTGGGCAATTAATCGAAAACAAATCGTTTTTGGTCGAAAATCCCTATCTTTGCCCAACAAACAGTAGATACGATGCAAAAAAAAACCTGTCCGAAAGAAGCCGTTCGCCCGTTGAAATTACGCGAGCCGGCTGTCGCGTACGAATCTAAACATTCCGTACTGCACACTCTTTCTGATGAATATCTTGCCGCGTTGTCCGCTGACGAAATCGACGATTTATCTCATTGCATTACAGGCAAAGAACTGGAAAAAAGGGTAATAGCCCGTTTAGAGAAAAAACTGCCCAATCAATCATGCAAATAGTTTATCGTGAAGAAGTTGAACTATATCTTTCGGATTTAATCGCGATTTTGTATGAAAAAGAATACGTTGGATTTTCGGAATCGGCACAGATTTATGTCCAAAAATTAAGAAAAGAAATCGAAAAAGCGCTGCCCATAGCGATACGGAAAAAAGCGCCCGATTATTTTTCGCGATATGGAAAAGACATGTGGTACATCCACGTGCGAACGAACAGCCGCACAACGTGGTACGCTTTTTTCTCACTGTTGCCTAACGATTTATACATCGTCCGCCACATAACCAACAATCACGCGGCGGGACATTTGATTAGAAGTTGATAATAAAAATTTACAAAAAAGTAAAGTAACAATCGTATGAAAACCAAATTATATTTTTTAGCGGCCATTTGCGCGCTGTTTATTTTCTCGTCGTGCGAAAAAACGGAAACGTTTGACGATACCCGTCAAAAAGACAACGAAGCACAGTTTGCCAGAATATCGGCAGACCCGGCATACACCAAGCTCGAATCGCAATCGGGAAACGGACACATCATGTACAAAGTTATAACGGAAGGAAACTCCGGCGCAACGCCTTATTTTACGGATAAGGTTAGAGTATTGTACACCGGCTGGTACAAAGAGTTTTGGACAAGAGACGACACTTTTACCGGAGACGATGGAAATATTTTCAGAAACAAAGTAATTTTTTTCGACTCCGCCGAAAACAGAAATAATAGGCCCAGCGAATTTGCTGTTAATGGCGTAGTTGATGGATTCGCCACCGCACTTCAACACATGGAGGTGGGCGACAAATGGGAAATCTGGATTCCCTGGAACCTGGGTTACGGCGCTATCGAAAACCGAAACTCGGGAATAAAAGGCCACACCACGTTGGTTTTCGAAGTGGAACTGGTGGAAATATTGTAACGGTTACAACGACAATAAAAACCGTTCAATGGCACTCCTCACTTGTGGGCGGGTGCCGTTGAATTTATTTACCATTACCGTGAAAGCGTATTGCTTGTTGCCGTCGATAAGATACCCGGCGTAGCACTGCACCCCGGCAATGCTTCCGCTTTTTGCCGATATTTTACCTTCGTATTTTGTTCCGCTCAGAAAATTGCGCAATGTACCGTCGCGTCCGGCTTTGGGCAGCGAATCGAAAAAGGCTTTGGAGTTCTTGCTTTTGCCGTTCATGTAAACCAGAATTTCGTTCAGGAAAGCCGGGCTAAAAGCATTTTGCGGAGCAAGCCCTGAGCCGTCGTGCAACGTGAGCGATGCGGCCGTAACACCCTGTTGTTCCCAGAATTTCTTTACGTAGTCTATTCCGGCTTGTAGCGCATCGCTGTAAATATCGGCATTTTGCGTTCTGCCGATAATCCGCAGCAAATGTTCGGAGTAGTGATTGTTGCTTCGCACGTTAACCTCCCGCAAAATATCCCTCAACGGCCGCGAAGTTTGCGTGTGAATAATTTTACCGATTTTGTACGACGCCGGATTTTTAGCAATATAATCTATCCGCGCCGTTTCCACCTTTCCAATTTTAATGCCCGCACGGGCGAGGTAATCGGCCAGTGTTTCACCCAGCAGCAGGCCCGGATCCGGAATATCGCCCCGGATGCTAAATTGGGTTCTTCCGGCGGGGATGTTTCCGCGCAATATCCTGTCGTACGTAAACGGAACGCCGTAGATATACCCGTTATCGCGTCCCGATGTGTTTAAGGTGAGGGAATTGGTGAATTGCATTCTTTTTATGTCGGGTTCGGTGCGAAGTATTCTGGGCGGCGAATTTCGGTCGGACGTATTGAAAAAGAGCCGGTACGAATTATCAAAAACACTGATACCGTAACTTCCCGCCGCGTAATAATTGCCGATATCAATCCAGGTCCATTCGGGCGAAAGGCCGTCGTAGCCGAACAGGTTGTCAACCACGTAAATGCTGTATTCCTGGTCGGGCAACAGTTCTTTCCGCAGCGCATCGGCAGCGTTGATGAAAAAAGCAGCCGTGTTGTCGCCAAACGCTTCGCTGCCCAGCGTGGGATCGCCCGCGCCCAGCACCAAAATCCGCGTCGGATCGGTTTCGTCCAACGCCACACGCGTAGCGTACCGGTAGTTTTCGCCCAGCAATTCAATGGCGGTTGCCGTTGTTATTACTTTGGTTACGGACGCGGGAGTGAGGGATTTTTGAGCGTCGTGGCCGGCAATTGTTTTACCCGTGGATAAATCCGTAACCTGCACACCCACCGAAGCGTGCCTGAGAGCAGGGTTGTTGATGAATTGTTGTAATGCCGACTGAGAAAACGATAACCAAACAATACAGAGTGAAATATGAAAAAGAAAAAATCGCTTCATTCGTTATTTTTTTAGTTTGAACAAAAATAAGAAAAAAATGACAACTTTGGGAGTTATTTCAACAATTCATCCACCCTTACAAACTCATACTCCCGGTTTTTTAGTTCTTTTATCAAATCATCCAACCGATTGTATAATTTATCGGTTCGTCTGGGGTCTGTACCGATGTGA
>JAUNRY010000179.1:0-997 GCA_030539475.1 Bacteroidia bacterium
TTTGTATTATTTGGGTTGGGTATTATTTATAATCTGACATTTGAATTTAATTTCCGAAGCATATCAACTGCGTCTATATCTATTTTTGAGAAGGCAAACCATTTCTTTGCCAAATCTTTCAACGATGCGCCAATATGATACACCTCTTTTGTGTCCAATATCAAAAACCTATCGTGCGATTTGGAGAAATTCTTCACTTCAATTGGAGGATATTGGGCATTAAATTTTTTAATATCAAGTTGAAGCTGATTCGATATTTTTACTGTAAAAATGGTTGCTGAAACATTTTTCTTACGTTTTGACAACATGAGTAAAACATTTTCGTCAATATAATTATCTACAAGAATTATTTCTTTATCGGCAGATTTAATCAAATCCGAAACAAATTTGTAGGCATCAAAAATTTGTCCATCAAAAAAAATTCCGTGCAATGGAGGCAGCGATGTTTTTATAAGCAAATCAAATTTTTGGTCGTGGTCATATAAACGCTGCTCTATGCGCTCAAAACGTTGATTTACGGCATATCCGCGTAATAAATAATCTTTCAAAACGCGGTTTGCCCAAATACGGAATTGCGTACCGCGCATAGAATTAACCCGATATCCGAGCGAAATAATCATATCCAAATTATAGTAAGTAATGAGACGAGTAACGCTCCTGCTCCCTTCTGTTTGAACTTGTGCAATTTTTGCACAAGTTGAATCCTCATCTAACTCTCTGGAATTATATATATTACGAATATGCTTGGTTATAGAAGTTCTGTCAGTTACAAACAATTCAGACCTTTGTGCTTGTGTTAACCAAACCGTCTCATCTCGGATGTATACTTCGAGCTGTAGAATATCATCGGATTCATAAAGAATTATTTCGCTGTTAAAACTCATTATTTTAGATTTTCCGGCATTTGTGTGACATTAAAGAAATATGACACGTCGAAAGATAGCATTTCTTACCTATTAATTTGCGAATTCGAGCCATATTTTTTTCTTTTCTAATA
>JAUNRY010000179.1:1007-3069 GCA_030539475.1 Bacteroidia bacterium
TCGTTCTCTACATTAATTACGCCTGTAGCCAGGGTAAGAAAGCGAACCATTTCCATATCGTTTAGCCAATGCGTGTATATTTCCGCATCGGCAACATCAATGGGAGACAAAAAACATTTCTTACCTATTAATTTGCGAATTCTGCTCATAAGTTACTCATTTACAAAATCTATTTCCTTAAACGCGTAAATCCGTTCTTCATTCGTATCCAGCATTTTCAACACCAACTGCCCCGATGGCAATACACTCTCTATTTTCGCCTGAAACCTGCCATTGGCATCTTGGTACCAGTAATAACCATTCACCCGGTATAAATCGAGCATATATTCATCTTCAACGGCTTGCTTTTCTCCGCGTTGCAGAGCGCGATAAAGCAGGAAAAACTCTTTCATCAGCAAGTCGAGGATGTAATCCTTATCGTATTCGGTGGCCGTAATTTGCCGCAACGAAACCGGATTGGGCAATTCTATCGGGAAAATCTGCTGGTTGAGGTTCAGCCCGATTCCGATAATGGAATTTTCTATGACTTTTCCCTGTAAACTGTTTTCGATAAGAATGCCGGCTATTTTTTTGTCTTTCCAGTAAATATCGTTGGGCCATTTGATGCGGATATCGTCGGTAAA
Organism: Bacteroidia bacterium; assembly: GCA_030539475.1. Lineage (GTDB taxonomy): Bacteria > Bacteroidota > Bacteroidia > Bacteroidales > Dysgonomonadaceae > Petrimonas. The sequence continues at coordinate 1,631 of JAUNRY010000179.1, forward strand.
TTGGTCCAGCGTGTTTTTTATGGCCAACGAGGCGATGCGCGAAATTATAAACTGCTCGTTGGCCGGAATTTGCGCAGGATACAACAACAGGCTGAAAAGCAAATTGTCGCCCCGCGACGAAAACCATGAATTCCCCATCTGTCCGCGTCCGCCGGTCTGGTAATCGGCAACCACAACAGAGCCTTCCGCGGGATGTTGCGATTTCAACAGGTTTTTGAGGTAAGAATTGGTAGATTCCGTTTCGTGTAAGCGTATAATTTGCCTATTGCTGCTCAATTGATCCATAATACTCTCGTTGCCTTATTTTAGGTAGTTTTTTTATTACTTCGTCCACCGATTGTTTTATCCATTCTTTTACTTGGCTGCCGGGAATTTCGCCCGTTATATAAATGGTATTCCAGTGGGTTTTGTTCATGTGCCATGCCGCCGTTACGCAGGAATATTTTTCGCGTAATGCCACAGCCGTTTCCGGATCGCATTTGATGGTTATGCTCAACTTATCGGCATCGAGCGGAATAAGCGCGAACATTTTTCCGCAAACTTTCATCACCAGCGTAACATCGTCGAAAGGCGTGGTGGCTTCGGCTCCGGGAATTGAGAGGCAGAAATTGTATAAATCTTCAACGTTCATGTTTTTATTTTTTGCAGGCATCGGCCGGTTTTAATCCGTGGAATGCTTTATAGGAACGGCAAGAAAGCGTCGTCGATGTGCTCCTGTTCAACAAACCGGTTTCCATCCCAAATTAAACCGATGATATCGAAACGAGCCGGTTTATCAATCGCGTTCTCAATGAGATAATGGTCGGCGGCATCCACCATCCGGCGCATACGTGCATTGCCCACGAAATCTTCGGGATTGCCGAAAAGCGCCGTAGTACGGGTTTTCACTTCCACAAAAACGATAAATTCTTCGTTCTCGGCCACAATATCTATTTCGTAACCGTGAAATTTCCAGTTCCGGTTACGAATCCGGTAGCCCTTCGATTTCAGATATCGAACAGCTTCTTCCTCGCCTTTCAGGCCTAATTCGTTGTGTTGTGCCATGTAAAATGCAAATTTATGCAATATTCTTTTCTTTCGTGTTAAAATATTTTGTTTTTTTGTACCTGAAAAGGTTTTAGGGAACTTTTCGGAACAATTTTTTTCAAAAGAAATGAGAACAACCAAAAAGTATAAATTAAACGGACGCCCCACTCCACGAACAAAAAAAGCCGAGTTTATGCTCAGCGACGAAGAACACGAGGTTATTAATTTCTATTTGAAGAAATATAACATCACCAACCGCTCCCGATGGTTCAGAGAAACCATTATAAATCACATTCTTAAGAACATGGACATGGATTACCCCACGCTTTTTGAGGAGAATGAAATGAGAAGATAGTACGTTCAAGGTTTTAGAACTGTAAAACTGTAAACTGAGAACTGAAAACTGTAAACTG
>JAUNRY010000179.1:3079-4906 GCA_030539475.1 Bacteroidia bacterium
AGACGATACATATTTTATGCGCCAGGCGCTTGCTGAAGCTAACAAGGCTTTCGAGAAAGACGAAGTGCCTATTGGCGCCGTTGTGGTTGCAAACAACCGGATTATCGCGCGGGCACACAACCTGGTGGAAACGCTCAACGATGTTACGGCGCACGCCGAGATGCAGGCAATAACGGCCGCCGCCAACGTGCTGGGAGGTAAATACCTGACGGATTGCACGCTTTTCGTTACCATTGAGCCGTGCCCCATGTGCGCGGGCGCGTTGGGCTGGTCGCAGCTTGCACGAATTGTTTACGGCGCAGCCGACGAAAAGCGCGGTTTTTCCAAATTCGCCGCTCAGGTTCTGCATCCTAAAACTACTGTTTCGTCGGGAATATTGGCTGACGAATGCGCCAGGCTCATGAAAATATTTTTTGAGAAAAAAAGATAACCGCACAAAAAATGAGAAGCAGCGTAAAAAGCAGGCGAAGTTTCATAATCGATTTAATTCCAACAACAAATACTATTGCCAAAGCATGAAAGCAGAACAAAACGCGTTTTTTTGTGTTTTTTTACAACTATGGTTAAATGTAAGTAAAACAAACTTATCGGTATCATTAATTTCTTAGTTTCGGCAGAAAATATTAATTTTGTAAACTGTTTTAAAGCAATAAAATTCATAATTTTTTAAATAACAAGAATATGGTAAGTTACAAAGAGTTGGGTTTAGTAAACTCAAAAGAATTGTTCAGAAAAGCGGTTGAAGGAGGCTATGCAATTCCGGCTTTCAACTTCAACAACATGGAACAGTTGCAGGCAATTATTTCGGCATGTGTGGCCACCAAATCGCCCGTAATTTTGCAAGTTTCAAGCGGTGCGCGTAAATACGCCAACCAAACACTGTTGCGTTATATGGCGCAAGGCGCCGTGCAGTATGCAAAAGAATTGGGGCACGAAATACCCATCGTTCTTCATCTTGACCATGGCGATAGTTTTGAATTGTGTAAAGATTGTATCGAGAGCGGATTTTCATCGGTTATGATCGACGGTTCGCACCTGCCCTACGAAGAGAACGTGGCGCTGACAAAAAAAGTAGTGGATTACGCTCATCAACACGATGTTACGGTTGAAGGCGAATTGGGAATTCTGGCCGGGATAGAAGACGATGTTCAGGCAGAGCACCACACCTATACCGAACCCGACGAAGTAGTGGATTTTGTTTCACGCACAGGAGTTGACTCACTTGCAATTTCCATCGGCACCTCGCACGGAGCGTTTAAATTCACGCCCGAACAATGCACGCGTGACGAAAACGGCAAGCTGGTTCCCCCGATGCTTCGTTTCGATATTCTGAAAGAAATTGAAGAACGCATTCCCGGATTCCCCATCGTATTGCACGGTTCTTCATCTGTTCCGCAGGAATATGTGGATACTATCAACCAATTCGGCGGTAAATTAAAAGATTCTATCGGTATTCCCGAAGAATGGCTTCGCGAAGCCGCAAAATCTGCCGTTTGCAAAATCAATATCGACTCCGATGGCCGTCTGGCAATGACCGCCGCCGTTCGCAAAGTTTTTGCCGATCAGCCGGCTGAATTTGATCCGCGCAAATACTTGGGCCCGGCTCGCGAAGAGCTGAAAAAACTGTATATGCACAAAACTGAAAAAGTATTGGGCAGTGCAGGAAAAGGGTGAAACAATGGATGAAATTAAATAATGAACGAGCTGCCTCAAACGAGGCGGCTCGTTCTTTTTAATGAGTTCACCGCAATGCCAATAGCCAATAGCCAACAGCTAACAACCAACAACCAACAATCAAATTTCCACCTTTTAGGAACAAACCGGTTA
>JAUNRY010000180.1 GCA_030539475.1 Bacteroidia bacterium
CAAAACAGGGCGTTGCCCTGCCCTCTACTCTTCCTGCCACGTTGTGGCGTTTAGAGATTTTGGGACAACCGAAACATATGGACTTAACTATACGTTTGTTGATTTTTTGCTTGTAAAGAAAACCTATAGTTTGATTGACTGTGAATGCAGACTTCTCCCTACGGTCGAAGTAACGAGCCGGTGCATAGAGAGAGAAAAAAAGGAGGCTGTATTCAATTTGAAAGACAATCGGTTTGTCTATTCTTCAATAATCTGCCGCCGCTATGCGGCTGATTACCACATCCACGTTAAACTACTACCATACTATCGCCACTATGTGGCTTATAACTAATCGCGTAGCGATGGCAGTATGGTAGATGATGTGCGGGATAAGATTCATGAAGCCGCATAGCGGCGACAGAAGGCGCGTCACTTCGACCGTAGGGAGAAGCCACAAGCACAAGCCAATAGCCAACCCCCGGTCCCCCGCATCAGACGGGTAATCCGTCAGATGCTTTTGGGGCAATAAAAAACCACCCGAAGTTGGGTGGTTTTTTATATATACTAATTTGCTCGGTCGGTCAATACTCATCTTCATTGAAGAAAAAGTCTTCTTTACTTGGATAATCGGGCCAAATATCTTCGATAGTTTCAAATACTTCGCTGTCATCCTCAATTTCCTGCAGGTTTTCTATCACTTCGAGCGGGGCTCCGGAACGTTGAGCAAAGTCAATCAGCTCGTCTTTTGTCGCCGGCCAGGGAGCGTCTTCCAATTTAGATGCTAATTCAAGTGTCCAATACATATTTATCTCCTTATAGTTTGTTGTTTCACAAATAAAGCGCAAAAATATACAAAAAAATCAGATATTATCCTGTTCCCAGTATATTTCTTTGCCCGTCCGGTAACTTTCGTAGCGGGCGATCACGAAAAAGTAGTCTGAAAGCCGGTTTATAAATTTCAGAACAGCTCCGGAAACCGGAAATTCTTCCGTTACCCTGTACATGTTTCTTTCCGCTCGCCGGCAAATGGTGCGGCAAATATGCGCGCGCGAAGCAGGTTCGTTTCCTCCGGGAATGATAAAACGGTTTAGTTTGGGCAAAAGCGCGTCTGCTTTGTCTATTTCCTGTTCAACTCTCTCAATGTCTTTGTCTGTAATTATACTGGCTGCTTTGGGCGATATCTGCTCCGTTTCGGTTGCCAGGTAGGAGCCTACGGTAAAAAGTTTGTGTTGCAGATAAACGAGAAACCGGTTTGTATCCTCGTCTTTAACCTCGCAATTTAACCAACCGATGAAGCTGTTAAGCTCATCAATTGTTCCGTACGCTTCCAAGCGGATGTGCGTTTTTTTTACCCGCGTTCCGCCCACCAGCGAAGTTTTTCCTTTATCGCCCGATTTTGTGTATATTTTTGCCATTTTGTCTTTGTATTTTTAGACGTTATTTTGTCTGATATCTGTTATCTGATGTCTGACGTCTGACTTCTGACATCTGTTCATCTAAATAAAATAATTTGCTTTGTGATACGATTTATTCAGAATTACCACACCCATATCGTTCATGTCGAACGTGAGCCTTGCCCTTTCATCTTGAACGATGTTTCTCCAAAACTGTTTTCCATTCCTCCTATTTATGCCGGTAATAACCCAAAACGCGCGTTCGGAGCTCATCGAGAACAAGTCTTCCATATCGGCGGAAAAAGCATTCAGATACAGAAAAATAGCATCGTACCGCCGTCCGGCATCCAATTCATCGATAAACTTCACGTTTTTATTGAATGTACGATGCAAATTCCTTGCCAATAAAACATTATCTGCGGCGGAACCGAAACATTCACAGCTCACATCTTTATATCCTGCACTGATATACAGCGTATTGATTCCCTTTCCGGTTGCTATTTCCAGCGCTCTTTCCGGCTTGAAATACCTGACAAGCCTGTACGACAAATGATGAAGTTTTTGCCCATCGGTTTCCGCCCCGTGTTCGGACAATACTTTTTGAATATCAAAAAAAGCCGTGTGCGCGTGTTTTTCATAGATTACTTCGGTAACAAGGTTGAAAGCGAAAGGTGAATGAATACCAAACCCTTTCGCGCGCCTTTTTCTGTGAAGCCAATTGAAAAACAAAATCGCGTACTTTTTATCGTTTATAAATCTCTGTTATGCCCTAATATACAACAGAATAATTCAACAGATTTCTCGCTGCGGTCGAAATGACAGTTCAGAGAGAGCGAAAGAAAGCGCCGCCTTCTTTCGCTCTCTCTATGCACAGGCTCGTTACTTCGACCGTAAGGAAAAGTCTCAAGCAAAAAATCAACAACCGTATAGTTGTTATCCTGCTTTATAAATCAACGCCACCGCATACGCTGTTATGCCTTCCTGCCGGCCAACAAAGCCCATTTTCTCGGATGTGGTGGCTTTGATGGAGATGTTCTCAATATCGGTTCCCATTATTTCACTCAACGCTTGCTGCATGGCCGGAATATGCGGATTCATTTTAGGCGCTTCGGCGCAAATGGTGGCATCGATATTGCCAATCTCAAAACTTTTTTCGCGCAGCAACGCCACCGTTTTTCTCAACAAGATTTTACTGTCGATATTGTGAAACTCATCCGCCGTATCGGGAAAGTGAAAGCCTATATCGCGCAAATTAGCCGCTCCCAGCAACGCGTCGCAAATGGCGTGGATAAGCACATCGGCGTCGGAGTGGCCTTGCAACCCTTTTTCAAAATCTATTTTTATACCGCCCATCCAAAAGTCTCGCCCTTCCGTCAAGCGGTGCATGTCGTAGCCGAAACCAACCCTTATATTTTGCAACATATCGATTTTGTATTATTTACGATTTTAGATTTACGAATTACGATTAAACCCGCAACTCGCTTTTACCTCATCAACTGCCTTAACCCATCCAAATCGAATCCGAGCGACACGCGCAACGTCTGATCCAGCGGATTGGATTGCGCCGTGGAGACCAAATATGCCGCATCAATTTGAAAAGCGTCCATCCTGAACCCGGCTCCAAAAGCCAGGTATCGCCTGTTTCCCTTGTATTCGCTTTCGTGATAATAACCGGTTCGGAGCGAAAACTGGTTGTTGTAAAAATATTCAACTCCCGCAGACCAGGCCAGTTCCTGCATTTCTTCGTTGAATCCGCCGGGAGCATCGCCAAACGATTTGAAGATGCCGGCAATGGAAGACGTATTCATGTAGCTGTCTATTCTTCTTTGCCTGTCTTCATCGCTTTCTCCTTCAACCAACAATTGCGGTGTGGGAACGAGCAGTTTGTTGATGTCGAAACTAAACGAAAACGTATTTTTGTTATCCACCGGCAGCCCCAGTGATGCGCCCAGCCTCAGGTTGGCGGGCAAAAACATGGATGTGTTGCCGCCGTCGTACGATATTTTTGTTCCGATGTTGGAAATATTAATTCCCAGCCCCAACAACGCTTCTGAACGTCCCAGGTTGAGATACGATTCGTTGTATCCGGCAATATCGGCAGAAAAAGCGTTGCCGGGCGTGGTTTCGTCGCTTCCGGTGGAATAATCGGCGCGGATATACCGCAAGGTAACCGCTCCGGAAAACGTTTCGGAAAGTTTTCGCGAATATGCCACATCCAACGCCAGTTCGTGCGGCGAAACCGCCATGACGTAATCGGTATTCTGGTCGAAAATATCTACTTCGCCCAGCGAGAAATAGCGCACCGACGCGCTGATGGCATTGAGGTTGTCGTAGCCGAATTTCCAAAAACCGGTAACATTAATTAAATGGATATCGTTTACCAGCTTGCTCAACCAGGGAGTGTAGGAAATGGCCAAACCGCCGTTGCCGGTTACAAACGGGTATTTGGCGGCGTTCCAGTAGTGCGAATACACATCGGGCATAGTGGCAGCCCCTATGTCGCCCATGCCGCCGCCACGCGCGTCAGGCGCAATTTGCAGCGATGGCACGGCATAGGGAATGGGGTTGTATTCTTGAGCAAAAGCCTTGCCCGCGGGCAACATGAGCAAGCTAACCGCTAAGGCGATTATCGGTAATCTTAATTTCGAGTGCATACGGATGTGTAATTTTTGTTTATTTTTTAAACAAATATAGTGTCTTTTTATTGTATTGCGGCGTTATTTAATTTTAAAATCGAGTAGTTTTTTGTCTTCTATGAATCCTTCCAGCCGGTCGTTGATGGAAACGCCGCCTATTCCGGCCGGAGTTCCGGTAAAAATAAGGTCGCCTATTTTGAGTGTGAAAAAGCGGCTGATGTAGGCGATTATTTTGTCGAACGAATAAATCAGATCGCTGCTGTTTCCTTGCTGCGCGGTTTTTCCGTTGATATCGAGACGAAAATTTATGTTGTTGATATCCGGGATTTCTTTTTTGGAAATAAACTCGCCGATGGGAGCTGAATTGTCAAAACTTTTGGCAATTTCCCACGGCAATCCCCGTTCTTTTTGTTTTCGTTGCAGGTCGCGGGCGGTAAAATCAATTCCGACCGTAATTTCATCGAAATACCGGTGCGCGAATTTCTCGGCTATATTTTTTCCCAGCCGGTTGATTTTTATCACCAGTTCTGTTTCGTAATGAATCTCTTGGGAGAAATCGGGCAGGAAAAATGGTTTCCCGTTGCGAAGCAAAGCCGTATCGGGTTTCATGAAGATAACCGGCTCGTCGGCCACGAACGTGCGTTTCATTTCTTTGTTGTGCGAATCGTAGTTCAGCCCGATTGCGAATATTTTCATTTTTTATGTTTTTTAAAATCGAGACAAAAGAATTACTGCTGCTTTATTTTGTTATTCTGAAAGCAGTAAATAATCTTCTCTACATCAACCGGTTGAACATCACGGCCAAGTGCGCGTAAAGCGATGTATTTTGGAGTGCAATGCCTTCAGGGACACGGATGCGGAAGGGCGTAAAATTCCAAATGCCTTTTATGCCGTTG
>JAUNRY010000181.1 GCA_030539475.1 Bacteroidia bacterium
TTTGGGGTGGTGCAACGCTAAAGACATGAAGAAGCTCTCATCTCCAAAAAACAAAAAAAGCCGACTTTTCAGCCGGCCTTTTCGTTTTAGAAAGGAGTTCTAAGTATTATGCACACAACTGTAATTCGACTTATCTTGTAAAACTTGTTTTCAGATTGTCAAAACAGTAAAGTTTAATTTCAGAATGTATGTATTATACTTCAAAACATGAATACAACCTAAAGCGTCAGACACAGTATAAAACCATAAATGCAACCCTAAGTTGTTGATTTGCGGCTGTTTGAAATTGTTGTATCAAATAGCTGCAAATAATGTTTTCAAACTTCGAAGCATAAAAAGAAAACCGGAAACTTGGAATGGTGTTACCAAAAACCGATCTCCTGAGCCGTCTTTTGCAAAACGGTACTTCCGAAAGATCCGAATAACGTAGCGATGTATGCTTGTAAATTTTTTCATTTTCCACCTGATGGATGCGAACACCCGTGAGGCTTTAAACAAAAAACTAAGCGATAGCGAAAAAGGTTTGTTCCCAAACTTGTGTTGCAGCTTAAATGCCTTCATTTCTTTAACAACTGCCTTGTGGAGGCACGTAGCAATTGAATTGGCAAAGCCAACAGAAAATCGTCATCCAACCGGAAGGCGGATTTCGAAATTACTTTCAAATCTCTTCCCGATTCGCTCTAAACACGCTTTCACTTCTCGTCTTCATATCACAAACGCGGGAAATTCATCCCTCACATCGTCTGCTAAGATTACTCTCTATTTTCCGTACTTTTTACATACGCAAATTTTTTGATGAATCTTAATTCTACAAAACCATTTAACGCGCTTGTAATTCTATCTTGGTTTCTGTAGTTATTCGGTGTGAATAGTTTCGAGTTGCCATAGGATAGAAAGCCCGCTAAAAGGCCTAAAATACGAGGATTACGATCGAAGATTTTGTTGAAAAAGCAATTCTCTATGAGAAGGCTTATATCGATAAAACTTTTACAAGGAGCAATGAATTGAGGTACGTTGCCTCTTGCCGATCCTAATCTTTTTATTGTGTACAAAATGCCAAAGAACTCCTAATATCTTTCGTGCTAATTTCGCACTTATTTTTCTTAGTTTTTATGTATTGCAAATATACTATATCTTATAAACGTTTTGCAAATTTTTTTGTTCATTATTATCAACAACTTCTAAACAATTTCTTAACAAGTTATTAACAGAAAAATAATGTTTTGATAATCAGTTGTTTGGGGTTTAATATTACTCAAATCGAATGGATTTTGCCGGAGTAATTTTTGCAACCAGGTAAGACGGCCCTATCATCATAAGCAAAGAAACTGCCAGTGTGCCCACATTTAGCAACACAACATACCACGGATTTAAATCGATGGGCACGGCAGAGAGGTAGTAGGTGGCGGGATCGAGTTTGAAGAGCTGAAAATTCTTTTGTAACAGACAGAAAGCCAATCCGATAATATTGCCCCACAACATCCCTTGTCCTATAAGAAAAGACGAAAGATAGAGGAACACTTTTCGGATGCTGAAATCGCGTGCGCCCATCGATTTGAGCATTCCAATCATATTGGTACGCTCCAAAATTATGATGAGAAGCCCCGAAATCATGGTGAAGCCCGAAACCAGAATCATAAGTATGAGAATAACCCACACATTCATGTCGAGGAGATTCAACCAATTAAAAATCATAGGGTTGATGTCTTTTATGGAGCGGGTGAAAAGAGCATTTCCCAACCGGTCTTTGTATGCCGACATGTCAAAGAACAAATCCTGCGCCGTTTGGTCGAGTTTGTTGTAATCATTCACCAGAACTTCCACGCCGCTTACCATATCGTCTTCCCAGGCATTTAGATTCGATAAAATTCGTGCATCGGTTACCACGTAGAGTTTGTCGTAATCGTCGAAATTGGTTTCGTAAATTCCTGTAACAGTGAATCTTCTTGCACGAACCGGCTCCTGTACAAAATACGTGGTGAAATTATCGCCCAGTTTCAAATGCAGTTTATTGGCTATGTTCTGAGAAATAATAGCCTGATTGGCAGCCGATGTGTCATTTAAATGAATGATATTTCCATCGATAAGGTTTTTCTCAAAAAAACGCCAATCGTAATCGTCGAAGATGCCTTTCAACACGATGCCTAAAAAATCATCGTCGGTTTTAATAATTCCGGGTTTGGTTATAAATTTTTGTATCTGAGTAATTTCCGGATTATCCAACAACATGTTTCTCAATGTGTCGGAGAAGGCAATGGGGTGGTGCTCGTATGAATTATTGCTCTCGAAACTGGTAATTTGAATGTGGGACCCAAATCCGATTACTTTTTCGCGAATTTCCTTTTTAAAGCCAATGATGATGCAAACCGACACAATCATTATCGCCAATCCCAGCGCGATACCGGCAATGGCAATTTTTATGGCAGGCGATGAAACTCGTTTTTCGTTTTTCTTGTCACCTTTGTAAATTCGTCGGGCTATGAAAAGTTCGGTGTTCATTTGTTTTGTTTAGGGCGTTGTGGTTAGAGCGTTGGGCTTAGAACGGAGAGGCTGGAGGAGGGGTGTGTAATTGATTACTCTTTTCCTTGTACTCTTTGCCATTGTATTTTTCCAGCGCTTTTTCCAGCACCGTCAGCGCGTTGTTTAAATCTTGTTTGTTCAACACGTAAGCTATACGAACTTCGTTTTTTCCCAATCCCGGCGTTACGTAAAATCCCGATGCCGGCGCCATAAAAATAGTCTGGTTTTCGTACCGGAAGTCCGACAGACACCATGCGCAGAACTCATCGGCATCATCCACCGGGAGGCGTGCCAAGGTGTAGAAAGCGCCTTCGGGTTGAGGTGAATATACTCCGGGAATTTTGTTCAATCGATCAATAAGGAAATCGCGGCGACTTTTGTATTCGTTGAAATTCTGCCGCATGTATTCGCCGTTTTCCTGTAAGGAAGCGTTTGCCGCGATTTGTCCCACCAGCGGGGGACTCAATCGTGCTTGGCAGAATTTCATCACCGTATCGTGCACCTTTTTATTTTTCGTAATCAGGCATCCGATACGAATTCCGCACTCGCTGTATCGTTTCGAAACCGAATCGATAAGCACTACGTTTTCTTCAATTTCTTTCAGGTGGCAAGCCGAAATATACGGAGCATCGCTGTATATAAACTCTCTGTAAACTTCGTCTGAAAACAGAAACAGGTTGTGTTTTTTCACCAGCAGCCTTATCTGTTCCATCTCGGCAGCCGTGTAAACATATCCGGTTGGATTGTTGGGGTTGCAAATTAGAATACCCTTGGTTTTCGGATTTATGAGCGCTTCGAATTTTTCTATTTCGGGCAGCTTAAAACCGGTTTCGATGCTTGTGGGAATGGTTTTGATAACCGCTCCCGCCGACACGGCAAAAGCCATGTAATTGGCGTATGCCGGTTCGGGAACGATAATTTCGTCTCCCGGGTTGAGGCAAGCCATAAAAGCATACAAAACCGCTTCCGATCCGCCGGCAGTAACTATAATATCTTCGGGAGAAAGCCCGATATTGAACTTAGCATAATATTTCACCAGGTTTTCCCGATAAAACCTATATCCGTCGCTGGGGCTATACTCCAGCGTTGTCCGGTCTATATTGCGGATAGCGTCGAGGGCTGCCAGAGGCGAGGGCAAATCGGGTTGGCCTATGTTCAGGTGATATACGTTTACTCCGGCTGCTTTGGCTGCATCCGACAGGGGAGATAATTTTCTTATGGGTGAAGCGGGCATCTGCAAGCCACGCTCTGAAATTTGCGGCATACTTATACAAACGTTTTTTTCTCGGAAATATTTCTATTTTTCCGGTAAACGAGATGCAAAGGTAATAAAATTGAGTAATTTTTTTTGTTTTGTTGGAGGCGATGGGGGATTTTTTTATAAAATATTCTGTATTAAATATTCACAGTATGACTTTGAATTGCCCCGTGAAGATAGTTTACTGACGGAGCGTCGATGCGGCACTCCGTCAGTAAAAAATGTACGGGAGCATCAATGTACTTTCAGCGTTATTTCTGCCGGATTTAACCATGGCGAAGTAAAACGCACACGAATTTCATCTCCTTTCTGTCCCGTTGGTTTTAAAATGGCTAAGATGCGGCCGTGGTAAACCCTGTGAACATTATCGGTATAATCGGTCATGTCGGTATTGTTGCTGGCTTCAAGCCCCAATAATCGTGCGTTTCCGAGAATGCGGCAAGTAACCTCATCATCCGATAACATTACCGGAACTCCGTTACTGTCAACAACCTGTAACACAATTTGAGCGATACCGTCTTCTTTTACCGTTTGTTCGTCCGAAACTATTTTCAATGCCTGCGGCCTTTGTGAACTGTGTATTTCGTAGTTGCTTATTTCTTTGCCGGCAGCATCTGTTCCAACTACGCTAAGTGTGCCGGCTTGAAAAGGAATATCCCAAAAAATTACACCGGTTTCATCGTTGTAGTTTTGCGTGGCTCCCACTTCTTTCCCATTCAGCATCAGTTTTGCTTGTTGAGCATTTGTATAGCAAACTACTCTTATCATTTGTCCTTCCTGATAATTCCATACGGGCCAGGCATCAATAGATGGCGTTCTTTCCACGTAATTAGAACTGTTTTCAGCTTCGAGTTGCGACCAGACGTCTTTCATTTGGCTGACGCTTCCTTTGCCGGGAGTGGGATATGTGCCCAGATAAGCCATGGGTTTATTTGACCAAAGTGATTTGCGGAAGTATCCCCGGGGCTTGATGAATCCGCCAAAATCCAATAATCCGGAATAGAATCCGCGCGATGGCCACCTGCCGGATTCGCCCAGGTAGTCGATTCCCGTCCATAGAAACTGTCCAAAGATAAATTCTTTGTCGCGAACGGCTTTCCACGCGTTCATGTCGTGGC
>JAUNRY010000182.1 GCA_030539475.1 Bacteroidia bacterium
CGATATTCTTTATGGCATTGTGCACATCTTCTTTGGAGGCGGAAACTCCGCGCTGATTGTATCGTTGATTGGTGGTCATTAGTGTTCGTAAATATTTTTTCTGTGTCCTAAATTAACAATTTCAATAGATAAAATTTCGTCAAAAATCTCATAAATAATACGATAATCGCCCACACGGATGCGAAAAGCCATGCGTCCTTTAAGTTTTTTGTATCCTTGCGGACGTGGGTTGTTAGCAAGCTCATAAATAGCTCTTTTTATAGCGGAATAAGCCGGTTCGTTTATTTTTTCGAGAGTTTTAATTGCTCTTCTGTTGATGGTAATTTTATAAACCATTATAATTCTGAGTGTTTTCGTTTAGATTCAATCATTTCAAATGCTTCATCAATCGGAACGGATGATTCATTAGCTCTCTTTGTTTCATCATATAATCTAATATCTTCCAATTCATCCAACTGGTTCATGATTATTTTGAAATCTTCGATGGGCAGAATAACTGAAATGATTTTACCATCATAATTGGTAACATATTGTGGGGACAAAGTTGTGTTCATAATTTCGCTTTTTTATTTCTTTACAAAAATACTAAAAGAATGCTTTATTACTTCTATTTTTGAAAATATTATTTTTCCTATAATTACTATTATGTTTAATAACTATATGCAATTTACCTCCTATTCTTTCCGGAGATGAATTTAGGAATGGTTGAGAAACAAAAAAAGTGATACCGAGTATTCTGTCCGGTATCACTTTTTGCAGTATGACGATTAGTTGGATATTACAATCCCAATTCTTCTTCAACGGCTTTTAGTTGTGAAGATTTGTCTATTCCTTTCGCACTCAAGTTGTAATAAACGTTTCTCAATAACATCAACGAGCTGTTAAGTTCGGATGAATCTGCGCTACGCGCTCTCAACAAACTGTTTTGTTTTTCCAATAGCGGCAATGCCTGTTGGAAAAGTTCAATAATTTTCTTGTCGTCTTCCAATTGTTGCTGCCTGTTGGTAGTTTGTCCGGCTTTTTCGTTAATTTCCTGTGCTTGAACAATGTAATGTCTTGCCAGCGATTCCAGGGCTCTTTCGCAATTGGGATCTTGTGTCAAAGCTTTGTTGTATTCGGCTTCTGCTCCTGCCAAATCTCCTTGTTCAGCCAATAAAGCGCCTCTAACCGAATTTAAATCGCACGCGTTGGAAGGATCGTTTTGAATAGCCTGCTCCAGGTATTCCATAGCTTTCTGATTATTACCCGCGCGAATGTACGTATTCACCAAGTTGGTAACAAAATAGTTGTTTTTGGGAAATTTTTGGGCTCCTTCTTCAATAGCTTTCAAGTAGCTTGCGCTGTCGCCTAAATTGAAATGCTCGCTTGCCATTAATTCATAAATATCGCTTTCTGTAAATGCGCTGTTTTCGATAAACGGTTCATCAGCTGCTCTTTGCAACATGGCCAGTGCCCTGTTGTGATCTTGCGCCTGAATAGCGGTAATAATGGCGTAATACTTAATGGTTTGATACGTGCTGTCGATAAGAAAAGCGTCTTTTTGATCTTCAAACATGGGTAATGTTGGAATATTCCAATATATTTCGAAGAAATCGGCAGCTTTCTTGAAATCTTGCTGCTCGTTGTAATAGATACCGCCGTTAATATAAAAAGGATGGTTGGCTTTTAGTATGCCGGTAATGTCTTTTCTAACGCGGTTTCTCACGCGGCCTCTGTCATCGGGCAATTCGGCTAATGAATCGGCTTTCAGGTAAGGTGCGTAAGATTCGAGCAACCCTTCGTACATTACTTTATCGTTGGCTTCTTTGCCGAGCATTTGATTTGTTCTTTCGTTGTCAAACGCTTTGTTTCCGATATCGCCCCAAATTTTCCAAGTTTCCGGATCGTTGGCGGTTTCGGGATTTGCAGTGGCTTGTTTTATTAACGTACGCGCTTCGTTCAGGTCGTTGCTTCCCAAAGATCTTTTGGCGTCTCTTAAAGCCGATCGTTGTGCAAATACGGAACTTGCGGCAAAAACGGCTAACACAGTTAGGAAAAATAATTTTTTCATCTTATTGTTTGTTTTAAGTTAAGTATTGTTCTTTTTCTTACTTGTTAAAAAATATCTTATCGATTTATATGACTGCAAAATTACAAAAAGTTTAAAATATATCGTCTATTCGTTCGTTTCTTCCGTTAAATTCTCCGTTTCATCTATTATTTCGTCCGCTACTATATCTGCATCAACAATATCTTCTTCGGAGTTTACTTTACATACCGAAGCTATTTCGTCGTTTCTTTTTTCCAAATTAATAAGGCGTACTCCTTGCGTTGCGCGTCCCATTGTGCGAATATCGGAAATTTTTACACGTATCGTTATTCCAGATTTGTTAATAATCATTAAATCATTGTCGTCTTTTACACTTTTTATGGCGACAAGTTTTCCGGTTTTATCCGTAACACTCATTGTTTTAACGCCTTTACCTCCTCTGTGTGTGATTCGGTAAACCGGTTCTCCGTCATCGTCGTTCAGCATCGTGCGCTTGCCGTATCCCTGTTCCGATACCACCATAATGGTGCTGGTAGAATCGGGGTGCATGCAAATCATGCCTATTACGTAATCTTGGCCATCGTCGTCAAGCGTCATGCCTTTTACGCCGGTGGCTGTGCGGCCCATGGGGCGTACATCTTTCTCGTGGAAGCGGATTGCCCGGCCGTTTCGGTTGGCCATGATGATGTCTTTGTTTCCGTCGGTGAGCCTCACGGCAATTACCTGATCGTCTTCGCGGATGGTTATTGCGTTTACGCCGTTTTGACGCGGACGCGAATAGGCTTCGAGCAGGGTTTTTTTCACCACTCCCAACTTGGTGCCGAACACCAGGTAGTTTGAGTTGATGTATTCTTCATCATCCAAGGTGAGTACCCGGATAAATGCGGTAATGCTGTCGTCGGAATCAATGTTCAACAGGTTCTGAATGGCTCTTCCTTTCGATGTTTTGGTTCCTTCGGGAATTTCATAAACCCGCAACCAATAACATTTTCCTTTTTGTGTGAAGAAAAGCATGTAATTGTGGTTGGTGGCCGGATAGATGTATTCCACAAAATCTTCGTCTCTTGTCTGCGAGCCTTTAGCCCCTACTCCACCCCTGTTCTGCGTGCGGAACTCGGTGAGCGGAGTACGTTTGATGTAACCGAAATGCGAAATGGTGATAATCATTTCGTCGTCCGAATAAAAGTCTTCGGGATTCATTTCCTCCGATGCGAAAATGATTTCGGAGCGGCGTTCGTCGCCGAATTTATCGCGAATTTCAACCAACTCATCCTTGATAATTTGCATCCGAAGGCTCTCGTTGTTCAAAATCTCGTTTAAATGAGCGATAAGTTTTTGAACTTCTTCGTATTCGGCTCTCAGCTTGTTTTGTTCCAGGCCGGTGAGTTGCCTCAAGCGCATTTCCACGATGGCTCGCGACTGAATATCAGACAGCTCAAAACGGTCCATCAGGCGCTGAATGGCTTCCTGCGGAGTACTTGAGCTGCGGATTATGGCAATTACTTCATCGATATTGTCGGAAGCGATGATTAATCCTTCCAAGATATGCGCCCGCTCTTCGGCTTTGCGAAGTTCGTATCGGGTGCGCCGTACTACCACATCGTGGCGGTGCTCAACAAAGAGTTCAATCATTTGCTTGAGGTTGAGCATTTCCGGACGGCCTTTTACCAGCGCAATATTGTTTACGCTAAACGATGATTGCAGGGCGGTGAGTTTATACAGTTTGTTGAGAACCACGTTGGCATTGGCATCGCGTTTGATGTCGACAACGATGCGCATTCCGCGACGGTCAGACTCGTCGTTGGCGTTGGAAATTCCTTCTATTTTTTTATCGCCCACCAAATCGGCAATGTGTTTGATTAATTCGGCTTTGTTTACCAGGTAAGGAATTTCCGAAATAATTATTTTATCGTGTGTTTTTCCCGTTTCAATTTCGGCTTTGCCGCGTATCACAATGCGTCCCCTGCCCGTTTCAAAAGCATCTATAACTCCTTTGTAACCATATATATATCCGCCGGTAGGAAAATCGGGCGCTTTTATGTATTGCATCAATCCTTCAATATCTATCTCTTTGTTATCGATATAGGCTATTGTGCCGTTGATAACTTCCGTTAAATTGTGCGGAGCCATGTTGGTGGCCATTCCCACAGCAATACCGGACGCTCCGTTGACGAGCAGGTTGGGTACGCGCGTGGGAAGAACGGTTGGTTCTTGCAGGGTATCGTCGAAGTTAAACTGAAAATCAACCGTTTCTTTGTCGATATCGCGAAGCATTTCTTCGGCCAGTTTGTTTAACCGGGCTTCGGTGTATCGCATGGCCGCGGGGCTGTCGCCGTCAACACTTCCCATGTTTCCTTGCCCGTCAACCAACGTGTATCGCATGCTCCACTCCTGCGCCAAACGCACCATGGCGTTGTAAACCGACGAGTCGCCGTGCGGGTGATACTTACCGAGCACTTCTCCGACGATTCTGGCCGATTTTTTGTGCGGTTTATCGGAATAGTTTCCTAATTCTGACATCCCGTAAAGTATTCGCCTGTGAACGGGTTTAAAACCATCGCGAACGTCGGGTAATGCACGCGATACGATTACGGACATCGAGTAATCGATGTACGCTGACTTCATTTCATCCTCAATATTAATCTTGATGACTCTGTCTTCTTGTTCGATCATATAAAAATGTGATTTTTTTCTTTATCTATTCTCAATAAGTGATTGTTTTGAAGCTTGTTGAGAAATACGTGTCATGTTTTCAAAATAACATACCAAGATACTGCTTTTTTGTGATTTGGCAAAGGAATTCAGGTGAAAAATAGCGCC
>JAUNRY010000183.1 GCA_030539475.1 Bacteroidia bacterium
CGGGGCGGTCTCGAAAACCGTTGTACTCGCGAGGGTACCCAGGGTTCGAATCCCTCTCTCTCCGCTGGAAGAAGTGCAAATGAATCTTTCTAATTTTAAAAAATGCCTGTAAGCCATTAATCTATAGGGATTTTATTCAACACGTCAGGCAACCCACTATACCAAGAACACAAAATTATTTTCCGTGAGGCCTGTTCGACATATTGAGTACCAGCTTGCCACCCTTAACCACTTTCTCGAAAGGCAAGAAGACGGACTCAAACGACTGATTGTTTAGACTCTCGGGCCGGCTGAAAATATTTTCTTTCGAATTGTTTTTTGTTTCAATCACGAACGATTTTCCGGTGTAGTAATCGTTGTTTAACTTGATTTCTATTCGATCGAAAAGCGGGCTTCCAATCTGAAAAGATGGGTTTTCTGCGATCAACCCTTTCACATCGAACAATCCCATTGCCGCCATCACATACCACGCGCCCAATTGCCCTTGGTCCTCATCTTGTCCGTACCCGTAACCGTGCACGCCGTCGGTTCCGTAGAATTCATCGCAAATGGCGCGTACCCATTTTTGAGTGAGATGAGGTTTTCCGGAAAAATTAAATAACCACGAAATATGTAAATTCGGCTGATTGCCGTGATTGTACAAGGCGTGGAGCCCGGAAAAAGCATTAAGTTCTTTCCCTCCGCCGAAAACATCTTGTTGCGAGAGGATAAAAATGCTGTCCAATCGCGTGTTGAATTCATCCCGGCCAACGCGTTCAATAAGTTTCTCGATATCGTGTGGCACGTAGAATGTGTATTGAACGGCATTTCCTTCCTGAAAACCTACCCACGGAGCCAGCCTATCGAAAGGTTCTAAAAATTCGCCGTTTTTCAGGCGGGGACGCATCAATTTTGTTTCCTCATCGAAGATCAATTCCCATCCTTTGGAAAGTTGCAGCAGTTTTTGTCTGTCTTCTTCCTTGCCGAGCGCTTTAGCAAACTCCGAAACGGCGAAACTGCTAAATGCGTATTCTAATGTGTGCGATGTGCCGAACATAGAGCCTTCGGGTGTAGTTGTCCATTGAATTTCGGGAACATAGGGCGCGTAACCCATATTCACAAACAATCCTACGTCCATTTTTCCGGCTCCTTCAATCCGGTTTTTACTTTCAACCTCGTTTTTAAGTAAGGCTTCGTAGCCCAGATTTACATCGAAATCGCGTATGCCACAATTATGTGCGGCAGCAATGGCTAACCCCGTGAAATTGGTTGCCACGCCTGAAACATATTTGCTTGCCGCAATTCCGTCGCCCAGCCACCCGGCATCCTTATAAACCAGTAGTTGGCTTTTTATCCAGTCTGAATAATATTCGGGATAGGCTAGTGTCCACAATTGAGTGAGATTCCAGAAAGCACCCCAAATGGCATCGGTGTTATAATGATTGTGGACAGGATTTCCCTGAGAATCTGTTTCTATTTGTCCAATGCTTCCGTCATTTTTCGGATAGGTGCCATTCACATCGCTTGCTAAACCGCGCCCAAGAATGGCGTGATACAGGCCGGTGTAAAACTTGGTTTTATCATCGTCAGTTCCGCCCGAAACAGCAATTCTGCCGAGTTTTTCTTTCCACGTTTCGTGCGCTTTTTGTTTAACCTCTTCGAAGGTTTTTGCGGCGGCTTCGGTTTCGTAATTCAATTTGGCGTTTTCCACGGAAGTGTAGGATAGTCCGATTTTCGCAAGGATATTTTCATTCTCCTTTGTACTAAATCTGACGGCCATTGTGCTTCCCACACCTTTTATTTCGTTTCCTTGCCGTGGTGTTTCTCCGCGGAGGAATACGACGCTTTCTTCCACCGACTTATCTAATTTTGCATAGAAATACATCGTGAGGTCCGCTCCGCTTTGGTATTTTTTGATGTATTCGGGCGAGGTAGTTACAAATCCTTCGATAGTCTGATTATCAACCAAACGTATGTGTGCATCTTTTGCCGCGCCGCTTTCACCCAACCGGTTCCCGATATCGAAAATGACGTACGCGCTATCGGTTTCAGGAAAAATGTATCGTTGATAACCGACTCTTTCCGTAGTGGTGAGTTCTACTTTGGTGTTGTAATCTTTGAGCGTAACACTGTAATAACCAGGATTCGCCGTTTCAGTTTCTTTGTCGAAATTGGAGCGATACCCTTCGTTAGGGTTTTCGAGGCTTCCGGGTTGGGTTTTCACTTCGCCTACCACCGGCATCAGCATAACACCCCCGATTTGAAATTCGTGAAAGCAGGCAAACCCTTCAATCGAAGTATGGCCGTCTTCATAGCCTACGGCTTCCCAACCGTCTTTGTTCCCGTAAGATCCGTTGGTAGAAGGTGCTAGCTTTGCCATCCCGAAAGGCAAGGAGGCCGGCGTATAAAAAAACCACCGACTGTGCGCTGTTCCAATATTGGGATTCACGTATTGCGTAAAATCCTCTTCCGCGCTAACGGGTTCACTTTTGTTGGCAGTGCAGCTTATTGCAATAAGGCACGATAATGTGATGTAAATAAGTTTATTCATTGTGTTTGTGATTATTTTTCTTTTCCCCAGTTTTTATTTGGGACGCTTCCCATTTCCAGCACGAGTGTTCCGCCTTTTAATAATTCCGATGCAGAAAACGAGAAATTATGTAACGGTTTTCCGTTGAGCACTGCGGATTGAACGTATTTGTTTAGGCGTGATGCGTTGTTTGCCCGAATGGTAAATTGCTTGCCTCTTCCGTATTGTTCTTCTAAATTAATAACTATTTTTTCGAAAAGAGGACTCGCAATTTCGTACACAGGTTCGGCGTTTACGCCACCATCCATCTGAAACAGCCCGATGGCCGTCATCACGAACCACGCGCTCATTTGTCCTTGGTCTTCATCGCCCAGATAAGCATCTCCTGCGCCGTAACCGTAGTAACGGTCTAAAATGGAGCGGCTCCACTTTTGCGTTTGCCACGATTGACCTACCCAATTGAACAGAAAAGCAAAATGCATCGATTGTTGGTTCCCCTGCACCACGGGAATATCCCAATATTGGTCGCCGGGAGCGTTGTAACGCCAGATCTCGCTATCCTCGAATCCTTTTTGCAAGCGCTCGATGAATCGTTCCTTACCTATCATTTTTGCCAGCCCAGGCACGTTTTGCGGCACGAAATGCGACAATTGCCAGGCGTTTCCTTCAACATAATGATGATTGGCTCCGGATTTAAGCGGGTCAAAGTCCTTTTCCCAACTTCCGTCGGAATGCCTCATCCGGGCGTATCCTGATACGGTGTCTATGGCGTTTCGCCACCAGTTTCCCCTATCTTTAAACACTTTGTAATCGGTTGTTTTCCCTAATGATTTTGCCATTTGCCCCACGCTCCAGTCATCGAAAGAATATTCCAATGTATTGGAAAAACGTCCTAAATCTGTCGGTACGTACTTGTATTTCAGATAAGGAGCCAAATCGCGATTCCCGGCGAAACCATTGCTTACCTTTTGAGCGGGCGTGGTTTGCATTTTTTTTATTGCTTCGAATGCTTTTTCGGCATCGTAATCGCGGATACCCATTTGGTAAGCGCTTACGATGAGCGGAATTTCGTGTTCAGCCACCATCACGGGGATGTATTTCATACCGGCCGGGCCCTTCGCCAGCCAGCCGTTAGCATCATACATTGCCAATTGCGATTTTACCCATCGGCTCGACCACTCGGGCGTAGCTAAATTCCATAATTGATTCAGGTTCCAGAAAGTATTCCAAAAAGCGTCGCATCCCAGCGCCCTATCATCGGGGTTGGTAAACTGTTGCAGCTTGTGCGTGGCATCTATCCATTTTCCGTCTGCATCGCTGAATGTGTTACGGCAATAGGAGCGGTACATATTGGTGTAGAACCGCATTTTCTCACGCCAATCATTGGATTGGATATCGATACGCGAAAGTATTTTATTCCATTCATCTTTATTGTATTGCCTTACGCCATCGAAGTTCCAATTGAAAGGCTTCGTGATCTCTTTTTCCAGATTTAGGCGGGCTCCTTCTATGCTTACAAACGAAATTCCTGTACGTACCTGCACAACGGGATTTTGCTTTGAGGCGAATTCCACAAAACAACCCATCCTTGCGGGATTATCTGCCTCGATAGAAGTGTTTGATAGCACATCTTCATTCACCCAACCTCCGAAATTCTTGATGGGTTTATCAAATTCAATCACGAAGTGGATAGTGTACTCCTGATCGGCGTCTTCTGACCATACATTTTTCGAAAGTTGTTTGCTGAAACCTTCAATTCTGTAATCATTAATTTTTTTGAACGAACCTTTGAGTATGTTGTAATCATACTCTGCAGGAATTTTCAGGTCAATCATCACGCGTCCGTCTTTGTTTTGCGGAAATGTGTAACGTTGAAAACTGCAGCGGTCGGTGGAAGTGAGTTCGGCTGTGATGTCATAATCGGTCAAATGCGCTTTGTAATATCCCAACAAGGTTTCTTCCGTCGCTTTATCGATTGCGGAACGATATCCAGATTCCTCTCTGTTTATCGACGATTGGTCGCCAATTTTTGTTTTCAAAGAACCGTTTACCGGCATCATTCCCACTCCGCCCATTGTCCACTCGTGGATGTGGCTGAATGTTCCGATACTCTCAACGCTTGGGTCGTACCCTGCCTGCCATCCTGAATCTTGATTGTCGGGGCTTAATTTTACCATACTGAACGGCATCCACGGGCCGGGAGCGATCATCCATCGCGAATGCGCCGTACCCATATGCGTATCTACATAATCGGCGGGAGTTATTTTGGGTTGTGGCGACCGCGTAATGACACCGCTATCGTAAAGTTTACCGTCCACAAAAATTTCATATTGGTTT
>JAUNRY010000184.1 GCA_030539475.1 Bacteroidia bacterium
GTTTCGCTTTCGATGCCGAAGGCAAACCGTTCAGCAAAATGAAACAGTTTCAACTGCGCGACGGAATTTTCGAGGCCATTATGGACCGTTTCTACAAAGACGCCTCACTCGTAGCTTACGGCGAAGAAAACCGCGACTGGGGCGGCGCGTTTGCCGTTTACGGCGGAATGACCGAAGCGTTGCCGTATCACAGATTGTTTAATTCGCCCATTTCCGAAGCGTCCATCGTGGGCACGGCCATCGGTTACGCAATGTGTGGCGGACGTGTAATTCCCGAAATTATGTACTGCGATTTTCTCGGCCGTTGCGGCGACGAAGTGTTCAACCAACTTCCCAAATGGCAGGCAATGAGCGGAAACGTGCTGAAAATGCCGGTTGTGCTGCGCGTTTCGGTCGGCTCAAAATACGGCGCGCAGCACTCGCAAGACTGGACTTCGCTGGTGGCGCATATTCCGGGAATTAAAGTTTGCTTCCCGGTTACGCCTTACGATGCCAAAGGTCTGATGAACGCGGCTTTACAGGGAACCGACCCGGTTATTTTCTTTGAAAGTCAACGTATTTACGACATCGGCGAGCAGTTCCACCAAGGCGGCGTGCCAACCGAATATTACGAAATCCCCATCGGCGAGCCCGACGTGAAAAAAGAAGGAAAAGACATCACGTTCCTCACCATCGGGCACACGCTTTATCCCGCATTGCAAGCCGCCAAAGAGCTGGAAGAAAAATACGGAATGAGTGCCGAAGTGATTGACGCCCGTTCACTCGTGCCGTTCAATTACGAAAAAGTAATTGCATCGGTAAAGAAAACCGGAAAAATCATTGTTGCCGGCGATGCCACGGCTCGCGGTTCATTCCTGAACGATTTGGCAGCCAACATCGGCTCGCTCTGCTTCGATTATCTCGATGCGCCCGTTGCCGTTCTCGGTTCACGCAACTGGATTACGCCGGCATTCGAACTCGAAAGTTCGTTTTTCCCGCAAGTAAGCTGGTTTATCGATATGATTCACGAACGCATTCAGCCACTGAAAGGCTACATCGCAGGCGAAAATTTCAGCGATGCCGAAATGGTTAGAAGAGCGAAGAAAGGGGTGTAAAAAGCCCCCTAAATCCCCCGAAGGGGGACTTTAGTAAAGCGATTTGTAATAAATATGACTTTAAATTAATGACTAAAACTCAACATACACTTCCTGAAAATCCCCCCTCTGGGGGGTGGGGGGGCTTAGTTAATGCGCATTTGCACACTCCATTCTCGTTCAGCGCTTTCGAAAATATCGACGACGCGCTGGACAGAGCCGTTGCCGAAAACGTAAAAGTAGTCGGCATCAACGATTTCTACACCACCGAAGGCTACCAAGAATGGAGCGATGGTTGCCGGAAACGAAACTTGTATCCGCTTTTCAACATCGAATTAATCAGCCTGAACGAAGCCGACCAACGTGCCGGATTGCGCGTAAATGATCCCGGAAATCCCGGCCGCACCTACATCAGCGGCAAGGGTTTGGCGTATCCGTTTCGATTGGCTGAGCCGTTTGCTACGCAATTGGCTAACGTGCGAAACGAAGCCAACAAGCAAGTGGAAGCGATGTGCGAAAAACTGAATGAAATTCTCGCCGGACAAAATGCCGGGTTTTCGTTGGATATCGATTGGATAAAAGAAAACCTGACCAAAGGTTCCATTCGCGAACGTCATTTGGCAAAAGCATTGCGATTGAAAGTGTACGAAAAATGCAACAACAACGAAACTTGTATTCAGAATCTTCTGAAAGACCTTTTCGGAGGAAAAGAGTTGAAATCGTCTGTTGAAAACCTCGCCGGAGTTGAAAACGAAATTCGTGCCAATATGCTCAAAGCGGGCGGCGCGGCTTTTGTCCCCGAAACAGCCGACGCGTTTCTGCCCGTGCAAACCGTTTGCGAAATTATTTTAGCGGCGGGGGGTATACCTACTTATCCGTTTTTGGCAGACGATGCCAACGGAAATTACACCGATTTTGAGGACGATTTGGAACGCGTGGCAAAACAATTGACCGAACGTGGTTTTCATTCCGTGGAATTTATCACTACCCGAAACGATGTGAAATTGCTTGAAAAGTACGCGGCATACTTGCACGAACAGGGTTTTGTGGTTACGCTTGGCAGCGAACACAATTCGCCGATGATGGAACCGATTGAACTTTTTGCCCGAAATAGCACGCCATTATCGGAAAAATTGATGCAAATCAATTACGAAGGCGCGTGCGTGATTGCCGCACATCAGCATTTGGTAGCGCAAGGTTTAAGCGGTTACGTGGATGAAAACGGAAATGCCGACAGAACGAAACGGGAAGAATTTGCAAAACTTGGGGATGAGTTAATCAGAAATACAGTGAAATAAGATGAGAGAAATTCAGGATTTAATTTCCATTTCGCAGTTTTACGGCAGAGACAGTCGGTTTGTCATTGCCGGAGGCGGAAATACGTCGTACAAAAACGACGAGAAAATATGGGTGAAAGCAAGCGGCTCATCGCTCGCGACGATTACCGAAGACGGTTTTGCCGTGCTCGACCGATTGAAACTCAATTCTATGTCGGAAAAACAATACAGCGCCGATTCCGCCGAACGAGAAGAACAGGTGAAAAACGATTTGGCTGCCGCAACCATCACAAAAGGGCGTCGCCCATCGGTGGAAACTTCGATGCACAACGCGATTGATTACGCATTTGTGGTTCACCTGCATCCCACGTTGGTAAACGGACTGATGTGCGCACAAAACGCTGAGAACGACTTGAAAAATCTTTTCGGTGAAAAAGTGTTGTATATAGAATACACTGACCCGGGTTATGTCCTTTTCAAGAAAGTGGACGATAAAATCCGTGAATATCGGGCAAAATTTAACGAAGAACCGCAGGTTATCTGGTTGCAAAATCACGGCATTTTTGTGGCTGCAAACAGTATTGAGGAGATAAAGAGCATTTATTCCGGCATTTTTGAAACACTCGAAAAATCGATAAAAACGCCCATTCCATCGGGAGACAGAGCAACTTGTAGTTGCACAGAAGAAATTTTACCTGCCATCCGTATGATTCTTTCAGCCAATGGGTTGAAAACTTTGAAAGTCCGAAAAAACGAACTCATAAAATATTTTTACGACAGCGAAGAGAATCAGGCAAACATTGCCAAACCGTTCACTCCCGATGCCATCGTTTATTGCAAATCCAATTATTTGTTTTTCAACGATGAAAAGCCGGAACAAGTTATTGCTGACGCAAAAAAATCAATCCCCGATTTCGCAAACAAGTTCGGCTATCTTCCCAAAGTCTTGCTGATAAAAGGGATCGGACTCGTCGCCGTAGGCGATAATGCGAAACAATGCGACATTATTTTGGATGTGTTCGAGGATGCAATGAAAGTAGCGTATCTTTCGCAATCGTTTGGTGGAGCGCACCCGATGACGCAGCCGCAAATCGATTTTATCGATAACTGGGAAGTGGAAAATTACCGGCGCAGCGTGGCGGCAGGCACATCGAAAGGGCGTGCCGAAAATAAAACCATTGTTGTTACCGGCGCTGCACAAGGCTTCGGCGAAGGAATTGCGGAATGCCTGTTGCGCGAAGGCGCCAACATCGTTGTGGCGGATTTGAACGAGGAAGTAGGACAAAAAACGGTCAATAAATTTAACGGTTTAACAAAAAGCAATCGGGCAATTTTCGTAAAAACAAACGTTGCCGAAATTCCAAGTCTCGAAAATCTTATTCACGAAACTGTTTGCCATTTCGGCGGAATCGATTGTTTTATCAGCAACGCAGGCGTTTTGCGCGCCGGAGGATTAGAAGATATGACGCCCGAAAATTTCGATTTCGTTACTAAAATAAATTACAACGCCTATTTTTATTGCACAAAAGTGGTAAGTAAAATAATGAAATTGCAAACGAAATTCGCACCGGAAGATTATTTTGCCGACATCATTCAAATTAATTCCAAATCGGGGCTTCGTGGCAGTAAAGCCAATTTCGCTTACGCCGGAGGAAAGTTTGGAGGCATTGGCCTTACGCAGTCGTTTGCATTGGAACTGGCGCCGTATCGGATAAAAGTCAATTCCGTTTGCCCCGGAAATTATTACGAAGGGCCGTTGTGGAGCCACCCCGATAACGGATTGTTTGTACAGTACCTGAAAGCCGGAAAAGTTCCCGGCGCCAAAACCATCGACGATGTAAAAGCGTTCTACCTGGCACAGGTTCCAATGCGTAAAGGGTGCACACCGGAAGATGTTGTCAAAGGTGTGCTGTATTTAATGGAACAATGCGGCGAAACCGGACAGGCATTGCCGATAACGGGCGGACAAGTGATGTTGAGTTAGTTCTGAGTGCGTCTAATTGTTTGAACTCAGATTGATACGTATACTTTTGTCCAAATAAATTTTACAAAATGAAGTTCAATGAATTACAGCTAAATATACGGCAAATTTCCGATAATCTTCGGCAAAGCGCGGTTGCTGCCATCAATTCACACCTGACGGTACGAAATTGGTTAATTGGATTTTACATTGTAGAATTTGAACAAAACGGCGAAGACCGGGCGAAATATGGAGCAAAACTCTTACAGAGCCTTGCAGAAAACTTGAATGAAGACGGATTATCGTATAGGAATTTGAACCTATATCGTAAATTTTATTTGGTATATCCCGAAATCTCAGTTTACATACCACAATTCATTAAGAAATACATTGGTGAGATTTGGCAGACACCGTCTGCCAAATTACAACTTCCATATAATAAGGATGATACAATTATGCAGACAGTGTCTGCACAATTGCAACCTTTTGAAAACGATGCCGCGGAGATTAGGCAGACACCGTCTGCCCAATTAGA
>JAUNRY010000185.1 GCA_030539475.1 Bacteroidia bacterium
ATAAAACAAAACCTTTGTCAAAGTTCAAAACTTTAACAAAGGTTTTCTAACCGCGGGACACGATGCCTATGGCTTCGTACGAAGTTAGAACTTCGTCTCCCGATATATTTATCCCAAAAACGATATCAACACACCCGCCGCAACGGCCGACCCGATAACCCCCGACACATTGCTTGCCATGCAATACTGCAAAATATGATTGGATTTATCGTATTTCAACGCCATTTCGTTGGCCACGCGCGATGCCATGGGCACAGCACTGAGGCCGGTAGCGCCCACCAGCGGATTTATCTTTTTCTTCGAAACCATGTTGTACACTTTCACCGCCAAAATGCCTCCCGCAACCGATATGGCAAAAGCCAAAAATCCGCCTACGATAATTCCCAGCGTTTGCGGCGAAAGAAAAACTTCGGAAGTCATGGTAGCGCCTACGGTTAATCCCAGAAAAATTGTCGCCGTGTTCATAATCGGGCCCGACGCGGCATCGGCAAGCCGGCTGGTATTGGCACCGATTTCTTTGATCAGGTTGCCGAATAACAGCAGCCCAACCAGCGGTGCAGCCGATGGAACCACCACGGCTACCAAAAGCCCTAAAACAATGGGGAAAATAATTTTTACGGTTTTCAGGTGCTTAATCTCATGCTTGGGAGGATATTGCTTATCCATCTTCTTCATGTGGATTTTAAATTCTTTTTCCGTCATCAGGAATTTTGCTACCAGCGGAATAATTACCGGAACCAACGCCATGTAAGAATATGCGGCAATGGCAATGGGGCCCAACAAATGCGGCGCCAGTTGAATGGTGGTATAAATGGCCGTTGGGCCGTCGGCGCCACCGATAATGGCCAGTGATGCGGCTTCCTTCATATTAAAACCAACCATCACGGCTATGATAAGCACGGAGAAAATCCCCAACTGCGCCGCGCCGCCAAAAAACGAAAGCCTTAGGTTACGAAGCATGGGGCCGAAATCGGTAAGCGCGCCAACGCCCATAAAGATAATGGGCGGCAGCAAGCCGGTTTTAATCAGCGCGTAATACAGAAAGTTCATTATCCCGTATTCGCCTGCGATATCAAGCAGGTTCATGTAACTTCCGTCGGGCGACTGCACAAGCGAATTATCCACAATGCCCAATCCGGCCATGGGAAGGTTTGCCAGCAGCACGCCAAACCCTATGGGAACCAGCAACAGCGGTTCGTATTGTTTTTTTATGCCTAAATACAACAGCACAAAAGCAATAATCCACATGAGAACGGTTCCCCAGGAAATGCTTCCGAAAGCCGTCATTTCAACCAAGTTCGAAAAAATTTCGTTCATATCAATATTGTCATTATTGCAGTTTCACCAGCACATCGTCTTCTTCCACCGAATCGCCGTTTGAAAAACAAATTTCGGTTACTTTGCCGTCTTCTTCGGCAGCTACGGCATTGTAGGTCTTCATGGATTCAATGTAACCGATTGTATCACCTGCTTTCACTGTATTTCCCACTTTTATGGGCGTTTCGGAAGAATCTTTTGTCAGAAAAAATTTCCCTTCCAGCGGAGATATTATCTCTTTTATTTTGTTGGCAGATGGAGCCGGTTGAGGCGAAGTTTGTTTTTGTTGATGCGCGGGTTTCTGTTCCTGGCTGCCGGGATTAAACGATACTCCGTCGGCTTCGGGATACGATATATACACGGTGTACTCTTCATTATCCACGTTGATAACCAGCTGGCGAGGCTGAAAATTGTATGTTCCGCCGTTTGAAGCACTTTCCGGTGCTGGGGCGGGCGATTTTTCGGCTTGTGCCGCCGATTTACGCTTGGCCAAATCCTGTTCGAAAGCGGTTTTGGCGGCTCCCGATTTATAAGCGCGGTATTGCTCCGGGTGCATGGCCAACTCGAACAATTCTTCGTCGTCTTGCCCAAAATCCCAGTTGTTTTTCTTCATTTCGGCGCTGAATTCATCCAGTTGATTGGGATAGAGGTCTTGCGGATCTCCTTCGAAGAACTCTTTGCCTTGCTCCTTTATCAATTTAACAATCTCGGGGGCCAGCGTTCCGGGCAGTTTTCCGGCACGGCCGAGAATCATGTCCCAAATGTTATCGGCAATCATCGACCAGCGTTCCCTACCCCTTTCAAGCTGCATTACATTCATCAGCGCCAGGTTTTTCACGTACTGGCTGAACGGCGTTACCAACGGCGGATTTCCTATTTTCGGCCACACGTAAGAAACTTCGTTGAACAATTTTATAAGCAATTCGTCGAGCGTAATTTTCTCCTTGTTGTTTTTTACCAGCCATTTGTTCAACGATTCCAGGTTGCTTTCCAAATCGGCCATCAGGCTACCCATCATGCCGCCGGGCAATCCGGGGCCGATAAGCAGCGAGTTCATCAGCCTGTTTTTCGGATTGATGTAATAACCCAGAAAGTCATCGATGTATTTTTGAGTGAGCGATCGCACTTTCATGTAGGCTTTCATGTTAATGTCGGGCACGATAAATCCGGCGTCTTTCAGCATCGCCTGAATGGCCAGCACATCGGCGTGTCCGGTTCCCCATGCCAGGGGCTCCATAGCCGTATCTATGTAATCTACACCCGCGTAGGCCGCTTCCAGAATGGAGGCCATTTGGAATCCGGGCCCGGCGTGCCCGTGATAAGTAATGGGAATATCGGGATGTTTTTCTTTTATTTTCTTGATTATTTTTCCAACACTTGCCGGACGCGCGATTCCGGCCATGTCTTTCACGCAGATTTCATCGGCGCCCATTTCAATCAGCGTATCGGCCAGTTGGGTATAATATTCAACGGTGTGCACTTCGGATACCGTAAGGCTGAGTGCGGCCTGCGATATCATGCCGGCTTCCTTGGCAAATTTTATGGAGCTTTCGAGGTTGCGGGCATCGTTCAACCCGTCGAATGAGCGGGCGATATCGGTACCTTGTTTTTTCTTTACCTGAAACATCAACCGGCGCACATCGGCCGGCACGGGGCTCATGCGGATTCCATTCAACCCGCGCTCGAGCATGTGTGTTTGAATGCCCGCGTCGTTAAACGGCTGCGTCCATTTCCTCACGGCAACATTCGGATTCTCTCCGAAGAGAAGATTTATTTGCTCAAATCCTCCTCCGTTGGTTTCAACTCGCGCAAAGCACCCCATATCCACTATCGCGGGCGCTACTTCCAGTAATTGTTCCACCGTGGGCACATATTTGCCCGACGACTGCCACATGTCTCTGTACAGTAAACTAAATTTAATTTCTTTTGCCATGCTTATATTTTATTTGTCTATTTTTCTGTTTTATCAATCTTTTCTATTTTTCCTCTTCCCCCTGTTACGGCTTCAACTGCGGCAATCACGGCCGCAATTTTCGCGGGGCTTAGAGGCTTCGTTTTTCCGGCTACAATATCTTTTTTCACAGCCAAAGACTCTTGCGGTATAAAGCGGTTAGTGAAACGGACAACCATGTTGCCGATAAAAACCACGAGGGATAAAATAATAAACACAGTTATCATACCCACTAATAACAAGCTCAACGCTTCGTCTAAATTTTCCATAAAAATTGTTTTATTTCAAATTGATAACCCCAAATTATTTGTGTAAGAAAACAGCATTAATTTCAAAATGCAATTTTATGATGCAAATATACTAAATTTTATTTATTTACAAGCCGTAAATTTCATTAAAATGAGCAAATCACGTTCAATAAGTTTCTTTTTATAATAGTTGGGTTCTTTGCCTGTTTTTATTTTTGCGGAAACTAATTTTTATAACAGAAAAACGCTCTGTAAGCGTACACGGCGTATGTGTTAATTATTTTTTTGGGGGGGAGAGATAGGATTTAGGTAAATTATTTGTAATTTTATGCAAAAAACAAAAATAATGAGATTCAGGCTTATTCTTACTATTGAAAAAAATACTCTTGGTAACCGCATTCCCATGAATTACCAATATGAATGTTCTGCACTGATTTACAAAATTCTGTCCAAATCGGATAAGGATTTTTCTGCTTGGCTTCATGAGAATGGTTTCCAGGCTGGAAATAAAAAATTCAAACTATTCACTTTTTCCCGCCTTTACGTGCCTTCTTATCGGGTAGATGGCGAGTTTATGCAAATTCTTTCCGATACGGTGGAGTGGCAGATTTCTTTTCTTCCCGAACGCAGCACACAGGAGTTTATTCAAGGTATTTTTCAAAATCAAACGTTTGAATTGGGTACGCGTCGGGCAAACGTCCGCTTTTCTGTGCAGGAAATCAGCGTGTTGCCGCAGCCCGTTTTTGCGGGAACGATGGCGTTTGAAACGCTTTCGCTCATTTGTGTTTCGCTGCGTCGCGAAAACGGAAAAGTGGATTATCTCTCTCCCGATAATCCGGAAGCCGCGCCGCTTATCCGACAAAACTTGCTGAACAAATATTTCGCTTTTTACGGGAAAGAGTATAATTCGAAATTTGATTTTGATTTCGAAGTACTGTCCAAACCGAAGTCGGTTCTCGTAACCATCAAAGTGGGCACGCCGCAAGAAACGCGCGTTCGCGGTTTTATGTGCCGGTTTCGGATGACTGCTCCTGCGGAATTGATGAAAGTAGCGTATGAGACCGGGGTGGGCGAGAAGGGATCAACTGGATTTGGGATGCTTGCGTTTAAGAAAATGGAAGGCCCTTCTTCAAAATAAAAATTGATAAGGGCTTCCTAAATTATAATTACTCTATATTTCAATTCCACAGTGG
>JAUNRY010000186.1 GCA_030539475.1 Bacteroidia bacterium
CACGTGTATTTCAGAAATTAATTACCGGGTGGCGCGAGGTCCAACTCGCCCATAAAAACGAAAAACCTCAGGCAATTGCCTGAGGTTTTTTCATTCCCCGTTCCATTCTCCCCAACCGCCGGGATAAATGGATATGTTATCGAATCCCAGCGATTTAAGCACCGAGTAGGCCGCCGTTGCTCTTCCGCCTGTCTGGCAGTAAACAATCACCTCTTTGTCTGTCGGGATGGAGCCTGTATTTTCAGGGATGTTTCCGTAAAACACATTTATCGCGTTTCCGATGCGCCCATTTTTAAATTCTGTTTCGCTCCGCACATCCACCAATTGCACATCGGGGTTGTTCAACTTCGTTTCCAGCGTTTTTTTATCGATGTTGGTTGCGGTTGTCAAGTTGCCTTTCTCCCATTCAAGAAACTGGGCAGGCGTAATGAATCCGTGCAGGTTATCCATTCCAATGCGCATTAGTTTGCGAACAAGATCTTCCGTTTCTTTTTGCCGGGCAATCAGTAAAAACGATTCATCGTAATTCATAAACCAGCCCATTTTGGTGGAAAAGGTATCGGTGTGGATAAAATTCCACGATTCCGCCAAATGCCCTTCGGCATACTGTTCCCGTTGGCGGGTATCTATGATTTTTACTCCGGATTTTTTGGCTTTCCGGTATTCGTTTTCCGAGAGATTTTTTGCTTCGGGAATTTCGGTGAGCAGTGGCCTTTTCTCTTTGTTGAGTTGCTTCATTTTGGCGTAATACGTAGGCGCTTCGGGTTGATTGGCCAATAATTCTTTCACGAAACCTTCTTTATCATCCTCAAATTGCAACGCCCAGTTGCGGATTTTTTCGTATCCCAGCGTGCTCATCGGCACAGCACCGATGGATTTCCCGCACGACGAACCCGCACCGTGTCCCGGCCAAATCTGAATGTAGTCTTTTAGCTTGAAAAGTTCCTGTATCGATTCAAATTGTTGATAAGCGCCTTCGTTGTTGGAGTTTTTGTTTCCCGAAATTTTATCCAGCAAATCGGGACGCCCTACATCGCCCACAAAGACAAAATCGCCGCTGAACAGCATCACCGGCTCATCGCATGCGGCTTCATCGATAACTACAAAACTCAAATGTTCGGGTGTATGTCCGGGGGTGTGCAAGGCTTCAATAAGCACCTTTCCCAAGCGGATTTGACTGCTGTTTTTCAATCCCTTGTGCGGAAATTCGTATTGCCAGTCCTCACCTCCTTCATCCGAAAGATACAAATCGGCTCCGGTGAGTGCAGCCAGTTCCCGCGAACCACACAAAAAGTCGGCATGAATGTGTGTTTCCAATATATGTGTGATTTTTAGTTCATTTTCTTCGGCAATTTTCAGATACGTATCCACGTCTCTTTTGGGGTCGATAACAGCGGCAATGCCTTCTTTTTGGCAACCGATAACGTAACTCGATTGAGCAAGGGTTTTGTCGTAAACGAATTTAAAATACATGAATTTAATTTTTGGGTAATTAAGGTATAACAGAATACATTTGCAAATTGTTGACCGGAAAATGTCAACTTTAAACAAAAATGAGTCGTTTTGTTTTTTTTGTGGTACAAAAAAGGCTTTGTTTTGTTTTGTGGAAAGTTCGACCACTTCGGCTCGCGTAGGTGTTGGAAATGACATCATAATAAACTAATCAATAAAATATCTGTTAATATTAAGCAAGGAATAAATAATTACACTTTCCTGCCAACAGCCAATAGCCAATCGCCAGCCGCGTTTAATACAGTGTTGGATAAATTATTTCACATCATTACTGAACCGGCTTTTTTCTTTATCTTTACGCAAAAAAACAAAAACAATGATAGATTTCTCCCAAATTCCATCGCCTTGCTACGTGATGGAAGAGCGGTTACTTCGTAAAAACCTGCAACTTATAAAATCGGTAAAAGACAGATCAGGGGTAAACATTATTCTCGCATTCAAAGCATTTGCCATGTGGAAAGCATTCCCCATTGTGCGCGAATACATCCCGTTTTCCACGGCAAGTTCCGTGGCCGAAGCACAACTGGCTTTCGAAGAAATGGGAAGCCCCGCGCACACCTACGCACCGTCGTACACCGATTACGATTTCCCCACGTTCCTTCAATACAGCAGCCACATAACGTTTAACTCGCTCACGCAATTTCACCGGTTTTATCCGCAAGTTGTTGCCTCCGGCAAGGATATAAAGTGCGGAATCCGCATCAATCCCGAGTTTTCTGTGGTGGAAACCGATTTGTACAACCCCAGCATGCCCGGCTCGCGGTTGGGCGTTACGGCAAAAAATATGGGTGAAAAACTTCCCGATGGCGTTTCGGGCTTGCACCTACACAACCTGTGCGAAAACAATTCTTTCGATTTGGAGAAAACGCTGGAAGCGGTGGAGCAGAAATTCGGGCACTTTTTGCCGGAAATTGAGTGGCTCAACCTGGGTGGCGGGCACTTAATGACGCACAAAGATTACGATGTGGAACATTTAATCCAACTGCTTATCGATTTCAAGAAAAAATACCCCAATCTGGAAATAATTATGGAACCCGGCAGCGCGTTCGCGTGGGAAACCGGCGTATTGGTAGCCGATGTAGCCGATATTGTGGAAAACGAAGGCATACTCACGGCTATGCTCAACGTTTCGTTTTCGTGCCACATGCCCGATTGCTTGGAAATGCCGTACAAACCCCGCATACGCGGAGCGTATCACGAACCCGTTTCCGGAAAACCTACGTACCGGATGGGTGGGAACAGTTGCCTGAGCGGCGATTTCATGGGCGAATGGTCTTTTGACGCGCCGCTAAAGGTAGGCGATAAGATTATTTTTGAAGATATGATTCATTATACCCTTGTAAAAACCACTATGTTTAACGGTGTTTCGCATCCGTCTATCGGGCTATGGTCTGTTGAAAATGAGTTCATTATGTATCGCCGGTTTGGCTACGAAGACTACAAGAACCGAATGAGTTGATAGTGTAAAAAATGGTTAAAATTTTATGAGTTAAAACAAAACCTACCGTTTTTCTGTTTATTTATTGATAAGAGAATCTTATTAAACAAAATTATTAACTAAAAAAAAATTATTTATTATGAGTTGGTTGTGGTTTATTATTATTGGAGCGGTAGCCGGATGGCTCGCGGGTAACATTATGCGTGGTGGCGGTTTCGGACTGCTGGTTAACATCATTGTTGGTGTTGTTGGTGCGCTTATCGGTGGATGGGTTTTTGGACTTCTGGGCATTGGCACGGGAGACAGCATCATCGGTAGCCTCATTACTGCGCTGGTAGGAGCTATATTGCTTTTGTGGATAATTTCACTGTTCAGGCGAGCATAGCTCCGTAACCGGAAAATAAAAAAGTCGATGTCTCAGCAATGGGCGTCGATTTTTTTGTATTATTTTTGGTGAAAAACAGATGAAAAAGCAGGTTGGTATATTTTCCGGTACGTTTGATCCCATACATGTGGGGCACTTGATGCTGGCGAATTATATGCGCGAGTTTACCTATTTGGATGAAGTGTGGTTTGTGGTTACGCCGCATAATCCGCTGAAAGATGCCGATAGCTTGCTGGATGACAACATTCGGTTGGAGATGACGAGACTGGGTGTTCAGGGTTTCGAAAACCTGAAAGTTTCCGATGTGGAGTTTTACATGCCGAAACCTTCTTACTCGTTTGATACTCTTTGTAAATTAGCTGCCGAAAATCCCGATTCGGAGTTTACACTTATCATCGGTGGCGATAATTGGAATAAGTTTACGCGCTGGAAAAATCACGAACGCCTGATAAAAGAATTCAGGATTTTAATTTATCCGCGCTTGGGAGAAAATATTCTGATAGACGGCAAGTTCTCGGATCATGTTCGGTTGGTGAATGCGCCGGTTGTTGAGGTTTCATCTACTTTTATCCGGGAAAGCGTTCGTATGGGGAAGAATATTCGCGCTTTTTTGCCCAATCGGGTTTACGATTTTATTCTGGAAAATAGGTTGTACAAATAATCCCCGTTTAGGTTTTTTTATCATCAATTTTACAGCAGCCTATTCTTAAATGATTATTTTTGTCTAAATTATTCATCAATAAAAAAAACAATTATGAAAAAATTAATATCGATTTGTATAGTTTTAGTTACTTTTCTATCAGTAACTTCGTGTGGAAAAGATATTGAGCCGGGTTCAGCAACAAGACAGTTTCAACTTGATTTTTCCGATATTATGGTAGCTGCTAATGGGACTGGTTCAACAGCGGCTCAGACACTTAGTTTGCAGCAAATTCTTCCCAATGATTACAGAAATGTAAAAACTTCCGAGTTGCAAAACA
This sequence comes from Bacteroidia bacterium, assembly GCA_030539475.1. GTDB lineage: Bacteria > Bacteroidota > Bacteroidia > Bacteroidales > Dysgonomonadaceae > Petrimonas. The sequence continues at coordinate 4,316 of JAUNRY010000186.1, forward strand.
ATACTTCGTATCTGGAAATTACGGGGCTGCCGGAAGGCGCTACGCTGATGGATGTGAAAATAGTAGCCAACGGCACGGAATATGCGATAGGTAATGTTTTGGCCAATCAAAAATTAAGTACCAATACTGTATTGAATCACATGGGCACTATTGTACAAACCTTGACGCAAAGTAAAACTGTAAATGTTTTATTGAGCTACAAAGGCGGCAATGTACCCATCTCGCAAGGAGTAACGATTAAACTGTTTTTCGATTCCTATTTTACATGGTAAAAACCGGACGGACAATAATTCAAAAAAAAAATTGCTATCTCAATTGATAGCAATTTTTTTTATTGTTGATTATCACAC
>JAUNRY010000187.1 GCA_030539475.1 Bacteroidia bacterium
ATTGTCGGCTATGGCGCGGTAGCCGTCCCACTTGATTTCGAAGACCCAATCGTCGCCATCAAACGGTTCGTCCACCGGGCTTGCCAGCATCGGCGTAATGAAATCGTCCAGTTTTTTCTGCCCCGACAAGTGCCGGATGGAAATCGGTTTTCGGGTGGTTTTGGGTTTGGCGTAATCCTTGTATTTTTTTTCAGCGAGCTTTGTTACTTTTGATGCCGATGTGGTTTCATTTTCGGCATCGTACGGTTCCTGCACGGCATATTCGTCGTTGTGCTTGATGAGCAGCCACGCGTTTTCGTCTTTCGCGCTGTGCATTTTTACCAGCGCGAATTCGCCTTTCAGTTTTTTGCCGTGTATGATTATTTTGATGGAGCCGTTTTTCAAGGCCTTTTGCAGTGTTTCGTCGTCGGTTTTCCCTTTTTCGCGGTTCAACGGCTCGTAAAACCCTTCGTCCCAAATTTCCACTTCGCCGGCGCCGTAACTTCCCTCGGGGATGGTCCCTTCGAACGTGCGGTACGAAAACGGATGGTCTTCCACCATCATCGCCAGCCGCTTATCCGCCGGATTGAGCGAAGGCCCTTTGGGCACTGCCCAGCTTTTGAGCACCCCGTTCATCTCCAGCCTGAAATCGTAGTGCAACCGGCGCGCCGCGTGGCGCTGAATCACGAACACAAGGCGGTTTCCCGGGGAGGAATCTCCTCCGTTGGGTTCGGATGTTTTTGTGAAATCGCGTTTCTTTTTGTAGGTTTCCAACGACATCAGGATACGTTTTTCTTCGATTTCTCGAGGCTTGCTTTCAGTTTCGCCATCAAATCGATGGTTTTATCGGCAGTTTCTTCGGCTTTCGCAATTTTCGGTTTTTTGCCTTTGGCTTTTTGTTTGATGATCTTCAGCAAATCGGCGCTGTAAGTATCTTTGTATTGTTCGCCATCGAATTTTTCGGTGTTTTGTTCAATGAGGGATACCGCCATTTTCAATTCTCCGGGTTTTACTTTTTTATCGGGGATGGTGAGTTCTTCGTACTCGCGCAGTTCTTCGGGGAAACGGATGGTGTTCACTATCAGTAAATCGTGGTACGTTTTCACGATGCCCAGTATTTCTTTGGTGCGCATCACGAAGGTTCCCACGCCCACTTTTTTGGTTTTCTTGAGCGCTTCCACCAGCAAAACGTAAGCGTTTTCGCCGTTTTTCTGCGGTTCCAGAAAATAAGGCGTCTGGAAATAGACGCTTTCTATTTCTGCTTCGTCCACAAATTGCTGAATGGAAAACACCTTGCTCTTTTCGGGGCTTGCCGCCTCGAAATCGTCATCGTCCAGCACAATGTAATTTTCATCGAGCTTATAGCCTTTCACTATATTTTCCCACTTCACTTCCTTTCCGGTTTTTTCGTTCACGCGCTTGAATTTGATGTTCGATAAATCGTTCTTATCCAACATATCCAGATCGAGCGTGCTGCTCTCTGTTGCCGAATACATTTTCACCGGGATATTTACCAGCCCGAAACCGATGGCGCCGTTCCAAATTGATCTCATACTAAATTAAATATATTGTACTTATTAAAACATTGCAGGGGGGCGTATGGTTCGGTCATTGGGGCGGGAGGATGGAGTGACATTAATCACTGCAAGTATCAATAAATCACTTTTAATTAACGGTATGCTGATATTTGGCATATCTTTGTGTTAACTTTGCATTGTAATAAAAAACAAGAAAAGCAATGAGAAAATTGTATCCGGCGGAGAAAAAAGAACGAACTGAAATGGAAATGACCACTGAACCTACTAATTTACTGGGAAATATTGAAAAAATAATTGAATTGTCTGAAAATTCGGAATTGAACAAAAATTTTTTCGATAGAGCCAAGCCTTACATTGATTATGTAGAAAAAGTTCTTGGAATATCAGAAATGGCAGCAGTATTTTTTGCATTTTTTGTGGATAACACAGACTCCCGATATACTTACACAAAAGATTTAGCACAATATTTTAAGTGTCGTAAAATACGGATAATGCAGTACGGAAATATCTTCAGTGAACTTGAAAACAAACGATTAGTTCGCTGTTACAGAGGAGATAATACTCCCGGATACAGAATTCCAAAAGAGGTGATTACAGCACTTTCCCACGGCAAGAATATTGAGCCGCGAAAATTCAGTAACCTAACCCAAGAAGAATTATTTGAGTATTTAGATGAATTATTTGAAGAGAAAACCGAAGATGAAATTCTGTTTACTGATTTAAAAAATGAGTTGTTCACTCTTATGGATGCAAACCCTCACCTGGAATTATCAAAAAAAATAAGTAAATGCTTTTATTCTACAGTAAATAAAGTTTTGTTGCTTTATTTTTTTCATTTATTTGTAAATAAATATGATGACAGAATTGGTTTTCACGATTTAGAATCAGTTTTTGAAAGAATGAACCTGCGTAATATTACCCGTTCATTGAGAGATGGAGACAATGAATTAATTGTGGATGAATCCATTGAAAACTGCAAAGAAGATGGCTTTTCCGATGCCAACTATTACAAACTTACAGATAAAGTTAAGAAAGAGTTGCTTGGAGAAGATAAATTGAAAAAACGAGAGACTAAAATTTTTGATAAAAAATTTATTCTCCACAACACCATAAAAAACAAAAAACTGTATTTCGACCCCCCCGAACGTACACAGATTGATAAATTAACGGATCTTTTAAAACCCCAGAACTTCACATCGGTGCAAAAAAGACTCTCTGAAAATGGCTTGAGAAATGGTTTTGCCTGTCTCTTCTATGGCGCGCCCGGAACAGGAAAAACAGAAACCGTGTATCAATTGGCACGACAAACAGGCCGTAATATTTTGCCGGTAAACGTATCGGAAATTAAGAGTATGTGGGTTGGCGAAACAGAAAAAAATATCAAGAAACTTTTCGATGAATACCGCGAAAACGTTGCACAAACTGAAAATGCGCCCATCCTACTTTTTAATGAAGCAGATGCCATTTTGGGCACTCGCCTTGAAACAGTGCGCTCGGTTGATAAAATGGAAAATGCAATGCAAAACATCATCTTGCAGGAAATGGAAAACCTGAACGGTATTATGATTGCAACAACCAACCTGACAAAAAATTTAGACAAAGCTTTTGAAAGACGATTTATTTATAAAATAGAATTTTTCAGGCCTACCCTTTCTTCAAAAATGCAGATCTGGCAAGCTATGCTTCCAAACCTATCCGTATCGGATGTAGAAGAATTAGCAAACAAATACGATTTGAGTGGAGGCCAAATCGAAAATATTGTTAGGAAAAGTACCGTAGAACATATTCTTTCGGGAAAATTGCCTTCCCTAAAAATTATTCACGAGCTTTGTCAAAACGAACGGGTAAATGAATCAGAAAAGCGTCAGAGAATAGGGTTTTATTGAAACAATTGAAAATATGTCACAGAACAGAAAAAACAGTAAAGAAAATACATCCGTCTTATTCAACCGATATGTTTGGTTGGTAGATACCATCCGGCGAGCTGGAAAAATTACATTTGAAGAAATTAACGAAAAATGGACACGTTCACGTTTGAATCTATCCGGTGAGGATTTACCATTGCGCACATTTCATAATCACCGATATGCCGTAGAAGAAATATTCGATATAAATATTGAGTGCGACAAACGAGGCGGATACGTATACTACATAGAGAATGAAGAAGATATGCGAAGAGGAGGCGTAAGAACGTGGATGCTTAATGCCTTTTCTGTAGGAAATTTACTCAACGAAAGCAACGAAATGAGAGAACGGATATTATTTGAAAAAATTCCTTCGGGACATCAGTATTTAACATCGTTTTTGGAAGCTATTCGTGAGAACTTGACCGTAGAAATCACATATCGGAGCTACGAAAGTGTAGAATCTAATACATTTGACATTGAGCCTTATTGCTTAAAAGTTTTTCGCCAGCGATGGTATGTATTGGCACGAAGCCCGCACTATGACGAATTACGCATCTACTCTTTAGACCGAATGTATATGGTGCAAGTAACGAAATTTACTTTCGATTATCCGGTGGGTTTTTCTCCCGAAAAATATTTCCACAACAGTTTTGGAATTATTCACGCTTCCGGTGAAGAACCGGAAACAGTTGAGATAAAAGTATTTGGAAATCAACGAAAATACATTGAATCACTTCCTTTGCATCATTCACAAACGTTAGTGGAAGAAAACGAAGAATATGCCGTTTATCAGTACTTCGTGCATCCCACGTATGATTTTATTCAGGAGTTGTTCTCGCATGGAGAAAATATAGAAATAATTAAACCGAAATCGTTGAGAAAAGAAATTTCGGAAAAAGCACAACGAATGGTTGATACATACAATAGTTGATTTTTTTCATTAAAAAGTGTTTATGAATAAAAAAATAATCACTTTTGCAAATCTATAAAAAAAAGTTTAATCTCAAAATAAATCATGAATCCTTTCTCCGCCAATGAACATCGCTCTAAGTGTTCGTAGCGCTGGTGTAGTGCTAAGGAAATAAAAGATGCATACAAACGAATTTATGCGTTTGATTACAGGAAGGCTTGTTGTAATAAAAGTGATTTTGAAGTAGAGGTATTGGGTTGAAACAGAAAATCAATAAACAATTAAATGCTTAAAATGGAAAAAATTCAAAGGTTATTGCAT
>JAUNRY010000188.1 GCA_030539475.1 Bacteroidia bacterium
CCCGCAAAAAACACCCATTTTCACTATTTTTCTGAATTGATTTTCACGAAACTACTTAAATCGTTGTATTTTTGTGCCGATTTGCCGAATCCGGTAAAAAATTGTTGATGAGAAAAATTATAAAATACATATTCCTGGTATCCGCAACGGCAGTTTTTCTTTTATGCCTGCATGCCTGCGCCAACATGGCATCTCCCACCGGCGGCGCCTACGATGTGGATCCGCCCCGCCTAATGAGAGCCAATCCGCCCAACAACGCCCTGAATGTAAACCGGAGCGTAATTGAAATTGAATTCGACGAGAATATCAAAATCGAAAAACCGATGGAGAAAGTGATTATCACGCCGCCGCAGCTCAATATGCCGGTAATAAAATCGGTGGGAAGAAAAGCGGTTGTGGAGCTAAATGACGAACTTCATCCCAACACCACCTATACCATCGATTTCACCGATGCCATTGTGGACAACAACGAAGGAAATCCGCTCGAAAACTTTTCCCTTTCTTTTTCCACCGGCGATCAACTTGACACCCTTGCCGTTTCCGGCAAAGTGTTATCGGCCGAAAACCTGGAACCTGCACAGGGAATTTACGTGGGCATACACTCCAACCCGGAAGATACGGCTTTTACCCGAACGCCTTTCGAAAGAATTTCGCGCACGGATTCGCGCGGAAGTTTCACGGTAAGAGGCTTGGCGCCGGGCAAATACAGAATTTACGCGCTCGACGATCGTAACCGCGATTACATGTACGATAACCCACAGGAAGCCATTGCTTTCCTCGATTCCATCATCATCCCCTCATCCATGCCGGCCGTGCGGCAAGACACCATTTTCAGGGATAGCGTTACCATAGATACCATTAAAACGGTGGAGTACACCCGCTTTATCCCCGATGACATTCTGCTGCGTTCTTTCGAATCCGGTTTTCAGCGCAAGTATTTTCAAAAGCACGAACGCCCGAGCCGCGAAAAACTCATTATCTATTTCGCCGCTCCCACCGAAGAGCCCGTTCTTGAACTTCTGAAGCCCGATTATCAGAGTGATGACTGGTATTTGATGGAAAGAAGCCTTCACAACGACACCATTTCCCTCTGGATATCCGACTCGCTCATTTCCCGTCAGGATACCCTGATTATGAAAATGACCTACTTGAGAACCGATACGCTGAACCGGGATTTGGTAGAATCAGACACGCTGAGCTTTAACTTCCGCGAACCGCGCCAAACCCGCCGGGAGAGAGACGAAGATACGCCGGAAGAGATTCGTTTTCTGGGAATTAACCACAACGTCCGCTCATCGCACGAAATTTATTCACCCATACGGCTGGAGTTTGAGCAGCCCGTAACCGCTTTCGATTCCTCGAAAGTAAGCCTCACGCACGAGGTCGATTCCGTTTTTTCGCCCGTCAGCTTCACCTTGACAGCCGATACGCTGAATCCCAGAAAATACACGTTGCGCCACAAATGGGAACCCGGCGAAAGATACCAGCTAAGCATCGATTCAGCTTCCGTTTACAGCACTTATGGCTTGTGGAACAATAAGTTGGAGCAGTCATTCACCGTTAAGCCGCTCGACCAGTACGGAAACCTGCGCTTCAATATATCGGGGCTTCCCGTCGGAAAAACGGCTTATGTGGAGTTGCTCGACAAATCGGATAAACCTTTTCGGAAAGTTCGTGTCAATAACAACGAAGCGCTCATTTTCGATATAAACCCCGGAGCCATTTACGCCCGCCTCTTTATTGACGAAAACGAAGACGGCGAATGGACAACGGGCGATTTTGAAGAGAACCGGCAACCGGAAATGGTTTATTATTTCCCCCGGCCGTATGAAATAAGGGCTTACACAGATCACGAAGAGTCGTGGAACATAACGGAACTGCCGTTAGACAAACAAAAACCGCTTGAAATTACCCAAAACAAACCCGAAGAGAGACGCCGCCGCAACCTCAACGAAGAACGGGAAAACCAGCAGCAGCAACAGCGTGGAACATCTCCTTTCTCCGGCGGAGCGGGTGGGCTTGGAGGAGTCGGCGGAGCAATGCAGCGGCCAACTACTATGGGCCGTTAACTGCAAATAACCAAAAAACAAACCGAAATGAATAAAATTTTCAACTTTTTTTTGCTTTTTCTCTTTCTCTCCCTGCCCTTGGCACACGATATAAATGCCCAGTGCAAAATTATAAACACCGCTTTTAAGGACGGAGAGAACATTACGTACGATTTATACTTCAATTACGGAATAGTGAATGCCCGTGCCGGAACAGGATCCATGAGAACCGAGATGGTGAATTTTCGAGGCGGCAATGCTTACAATACCCGTATGTTGCTCAACACGACCGGTTTGGCCGGAAACATTTATACGGTAAACGATACGCTGGTGTCGTACATCGACATGGATTTGCGCCCGTTGCTTTTTAACAAAAATGCTTTCGAAGGAAAAGATTATTCCAAAGAAATACAGTCTTTCGCGTATGGCAACAACGAAATTAAAGTGCGTACCAGCCGCATATTCAATGGAGAAAAGAAATTCGACGAAACCGTTACCACAAACGATTGTACGTACGATTATTTATCGGTGTTGTCGCTTATCAGAAACATGGATTATACCGGCATGCAGCCCGGCGATCAGAAACAAATACAATTCCTCTCGGGAAAAGAAATCGTGAACATGGCCGTAAATTACAACGGAACTTCCAAAATAAGAGCCAACAACGGCGTTACGTACAACACCATTCAAATTACGCTTACCATTCAAGATGAGGGATTTAAAAATACAAAAGACGCTATCAGCGCTTCTCTCACCGACGACGCTAACCGCATCCCCGTGGTAATAAACACACATTTAAACATTGGCGCCATACGCGCCGTATTGAAAAGCGTTACAGGGCTTCGGAATTAATGTTCGGAGCATCGTGTAAGCGATTGTAGTATGGTTCTAATAATTTAATTTATAAGCAGATGAAACAACAAGTTTTCCTTTTCTGTGCAACGGTGTTAATGCTCTTGTGCACCAATTCGGGTGTTGTAAAAGCGCAAACCCAACCTGAACCGCATGTGATTTTGGTTGAATTTATTTTCGATGAAACCAAGCTGGATGAAGCCATCGATTTGCTATCGGAATTGCAAATGCAAACCCTCGAAAACGAAGAGGGCTGCCTTGTTTACGATGTTTTGTTGAGTGAAGAAGAACCAACCAAAATTTTTATTTACGAAAGCTACGAAAACGAAGCGGCCTTCAAAGCGCATACCAATAGCGCTCACTACAAGGAAATTTTATCGAAGAAATTAAAACCGCTCATTAAACAGGAAAAGATAACCAAAGTTTTTCCGTTGAATTTCGAAGGACAGTTTAGCGACGCTGAATTTTAGACACTTGCCTCCGTCTGACCGATTACCGGCCTGACGGATAGAACGTAAATTTAAAGAAAACCAAGTTCGTTAAAAAACTGTTTGTACATTTCCGCTTTTTCGGCCAGCGGTTTCGGATATGCCCTCGACGATGAAGGCATCCGGTAAAATTTGTATGTCTTGTCGTGAAAATCAACCTCCGTGAAACTCCCGATGCGGGGAGTTAACGTTGTTTCAGGAAAAAACGAGCGAACCGTTTCGCTCGCCTTTTGGCCGGTTGTTACAATGGCGTTGCAACGGGGAATTTCCGACAGAATTTTCTTTAAATCGATGGGAGTAATTATTTCCAGAAAATTATCCGATGCGTTTCCTTTTATCCGATGCACTTCCACGGCCGTATCGCAAACGGCGATTCCTTTTTCCGAGAGAAACCGGATAATTCGTTCCTTGTCGAACGATTTCCTGTTTTCCGTGAGAAAATAATCCTTTTCACTGAAAAACACCCACCCGAAAATCCGCCACATATCGTTTTGAAAGTTAGGATAATAAAAATCCATTTTCCACTTTGCTTTAGGCGGAGGAAAACTGCCCAGCATCAGCAGCCGGGCGTTTTCGGGTAGAAATGGTTGCAGCGGATGAGTTTCTGTTGACATTTCGAACGAAGCAAAAAAGCCGGAATAAAACTACAACGGAAACTTCTCTCTAATCGGGTCGTCATACTGCTCCTGCAGCCGTTTCAACTCAGCGCGCATTTCTTGCGCAATGTTTTCATAACCGGGTTTGCCGTACAAATTATTCATTTCCATCGGGTCGGTTTGGAGGTCGAACAGTTCCCATTCGTCGATATCATCGTAAAAATGAATGAGCTTGTAACGTTCCGTTCTTACGCCGTAATGTCGTTTCACAGCATGCTCGCCCGGATATTCGTAATAATGGTAGTACAATGATTTTCGCCAGTCTTTGGGCGCTTTTTCGTCTTTGAGCAGCGGAAGCAGTGAAACACCCTGAATATCCGACGGAATTTCCGCTCCCGCTATTTCCAGCATCGTGGGAGCGAAATCGATATTCTGAACCAGTTGCGGAATATCGCCGCGTTTTTTGAATTGCGGCGGCAATTGCATTACCAACGGCGTACTGAACGATTCTTCATACATAAATCGCTTGTCGAACCAACCGTGCTCGCCCATATAAAATCCTTGGTCGGACGTGTAAATGATGATGGTGTTTTCCATTAATCCGCTCTTTTCCAGATAATCCAGTAAACGGCCTACGTTTTCGTC
>JAUNRY010000189.1 GCA_030539475.1 Bacteroidia bacterium
TTATTCTTCTTTAAGTTGGGCTTGCAGTCCGCAGAATTGCAGGTTCGTTTTACCCCAACGCGCTGCGTTGGGTTGAATTAAGCTGCCACTTCGTGGCGTTTACGGCTTTTTATTCATTTACACTTGCACGGTTGAAAATTAAATTAAACTGCCATTTTGTGGCGATTATCCTCTAACTCGTTCCTATTACTTCGTTTAGTTTTCCTCTCAATATGGGAGCAGATTTGTTACGGAAATCCCGTCCCCCGATTTTTCAGGCTGAAAGCCTAATTTAATTCAGCCCCACCCAACGGGTGGGGTAACGTAAATATAGATAAACAGCGGGCTGTAAGCCCAGCTTAATTATCATATTTCAAAAATGCAACCGAATTCCTCCGAAAACGGTTGTGCGCAGCATCGGGTATCCGGCGTTTATTTCGTATTCCTGTCCGAGCAGGTTTTCGCCTTTCAAAAACAAGCCCAGCCAAGGGGTTGCCCGGAAATTTACGCGCGCGTTCCACAGTGTGAAGCTTTCTTCCACCGGTTCCGGACGAACTGCTTTGTACAGGTTCCCAATATATTGGACACCGCTGGAGAAAGTCCATCGATCTTTGGTGTACGTTCCGCTTACGTACAATTTGTGTTCGGGCGCGGCGAGAATTTTGTGCGCCATATCCAGCAAACTGTAGTTGGCGGAAAACCGCAAATTTCGGGTAGCCTGATAGTTGGCGCTGATTTCGAAACCTTTGTTTTCCACTTCTCCCGAATTAATGTTCAACGGCCTTCCTTCCACCATTGCCACCTGAATCATATTATCGCCTTGTATGTAAAACAAGTTCAGTCCGAGGCTTAATTTATTCTGCAACAGTGTTTGCAGGAGCGATATTTCGTAATTCATCAACCGTTCCGGTAACAAATCGGGGTTTTGTGGCGGAAACATATACATTTCCCTGATGGTGGGATTACGGAATCCTTTGCTCACAATGGCTTTTACCACCGTTGAAGCCGATGGCGTGAAACTCAACCCGAATTGCGGAATCCATTCCGAACCGTTTATTTCGTGATTATCCAACCGGATGCCGGCGTTGAGCGTCAGCCTGTTTTCAAACAACGTTTGTTGGGTGTTCAGGTAGCCGGCAGCGGTGTTGAGATGCACATCGGCCAAATCAACGTTGTTCGATTCATCGGGGAATTTCCTCCATGCTTTTCCGCCAAATCGTTGAAAATCTATTCCTGCCGTAGTTTTATTGCCTTCGAAAAGGGCGTAGGACTGATAGAGCGAAAAGCCGAACATTTGGTCGTTGGAATTGAATCGAAACGGCTTTGGTTGTTCGCCTTCAGTGTATCCGTCGTTTATTTTGTGCGTTCCGAAATTGTAGAAAAACTTCATCGCTCCGGCAGTTCTTTCGTACTCGTTTTCGATGGCGAACGACGTCATTCCGCGCATGATATCGGCATCGTTATCGATAATGGGAGCGTTAACCGGTCCCGGATTGGCGGATTTTGTATTCGAAATATTCAAATCGACAAAACTGCTCCAGTTCCTCGTGAAATCGTATCCCAGCTTTCCGTATCCGTTCAATTGCTCAAAATCCATATCTTCGCGATGTCCGTCGGAACGGTTATAACCGATGTTGGCATTAACGTGAACTTTGTCTTGCTTCCATCCGCCCGATGCCTCGGCGCTGAACGTGTTGTGGCTTCCGTACATCAATTGTGCGGAATTGTGCAATCCGTTCTGTCGTTGTTTCCGGGTGATGATGTTGATTACGCCGCCCATGGCGTTGGAACCGTACAGCACCGAAGCCGGCCCGCGAACCACTTCCACGCGTTCGGTCATCATGGATTGATAACTGTCGGCAAGCGGATGCCCCATCAAACCCATGTATTGCGGATGCCCGTCGATGAGCACCAGCACTCCCGATGTGGGCGCGCCGCCAATTCCGCGGATGCTCATTCCTCCGGCCGAACCGGTAGAAACTCCGTAACCCATTACTCCGCGTTGTGTGATGAAAAGCCCCGGCACTTCTTCGGTAAGCAGCGGCAGAAGCGACGGTTCCAGGCGGTTTTGAATCTGCCGTTCTCCCACAACGGAAATGCTCATGGGAACGTTTCGCAGGTTTACCTTCGGCATCGTGCCGGTAACAATTACTTCATCCAGACGGATGGAGTCGTTGATTTGCGGCGGATTGTTCTCTGAGGCTAGAACTGAAGTACTTAGAAAAAATATCGAAACAATTAACAAGGCATATTTTGACATACTCAATGTGTTATATCCGTCAGGCCGCTTATCGGTCAGACGGAAGAATCCACGGAAACCGGAAACAATCTTCGTTGTACAGCGCGTAATCGGCACTCCCGTTTACTGCAAAGGTTTTTATTTGCTTGGCATCGTGTAAAAGATCGATGGCGAATTGTACAGTCGCCCCTGTTTTTACGCGGTCTTCCACCAACAGGATGGTTTTGTCCTTAAAATCGAAATCGATGGGCGAAACAAGTTTCGGGCTGTTGTATTTCGGTTTCTGGTTCGGGTCGCGCAGGTTTATTTTCAACAACTGAATTTCGGTATTCAATCGTTGGTTTAAGATTGCCGCAGGAATAATTCCTCCGTTGGCAATGGCAACTATCATGTCAAAAGTCTCGTGAAACTCAATCTCGCGAAACCGTTGCATTACTTCATCAAAAGATTTACTGTTCATCGTAATTCGGTTAGCATCTGACGGTTTTAAGCCTCCGGCTGATGCATTAAGTTTCAATGCGTCAGGCGGGCAATCCGTCAGGCGCGGCGCGTTTAGACTTTTGCCAGCGCTTTCAATACAAAGTATCCGCCCACCAACTGAATGAGCATTCCCGGAATACCGATGCGGAAATCCTGAACGGCGGTGAAGAAGCTTTGAGTCATTGCCCACTCAATTCCTGTTCCCACTACCTGATACGCCACAATTGCCAGCAATATGCCAAGGAACGAAACTTTTCCGAAATGCTTGGCTGCCATGGCTGCGGCAAAGGCTAAAATAACCGATTTGATGATGATGGCCGGAAGCACAGCCGCGGGCGGCATTCCGAAAAGGAGGTTGTTGGCCAGGGGAGAAAAAACGGCGGTGAGCAGCCCCACGTGAAGGCCGTATTTATAAGCGGCTATTAGCGTAAAGAAATAAATGGGGAGCAGGATTAATCCGCCCTGAGGTACAAGATGCGCCAGTTGCGGCAGCAATAAATTGCCTAACACAAAAGCAGTTGCAAACAAATAGGTTTTTGTGTTGCTTAAATTGAATGAATAGAGTTTAGCTGTTGTTGCCATAATTTGATAGTTTTATGAGTTGATATTATTTTTGATTTTGAAGTTTTGTTTTAAACCGCAGCATGAATCGCAAAAATAAACATAATCTTGTTAATTGTCTGCTTTTTAGTCAAAATTTAACTATAAAAAAAGTAAAATGCAGTTTTTTGTAACAATTGATACGTTTATTAAAACAACATGGGTAAAAACTCGGCCAGGTAAATCCTCCAGTTTCGCCACGTATGTCCGCCTTCCGACTCGCGGTAAATATATTTCATGCCCATATTGTCCAGTTTATCGCGATATTCCGTATTCGCCTTGTACAGAAAATCTTCTTTCCCAATGGCAATCCAATAGAGTTTGTATCCGTTGTTCATTTGCGTGCGCAATGTGGAGTCGATATCTTCGTACACTTTCGATTTTGCATTCTCGTTGGGCATGATGGCGGCGGAAAATAGTCCTACGTAATCGAACTTGTTTGGGTAATAGCGAGAAATGTGAAACGAATGGTAGCCGCCCATTGAAAGCCCGGCAATGGCGCGCCCGGATTTCTTTTTGATGGTGCGGTAGTTTTTGTCAACGAAGTTGATGATATCGATAAATGTTTCTTCGTATTTTCCGTCCATTGTGTTTGGAAGCCTGAAATTGGGTTTGTAAAACCCTTCGCTCGACTCGCCCGGCGCGGCTTCCTGTGCCACGTTTCCGTTGGGCATAACAATGATCATGGGTTTGGCTTTGCCTTCGGCAATCAGGTTGTCGATGATCTGCGCGGCACGTCCCAGTGTTGCCCACGCTTCTTCGTCGCCGCCCATTCCGTGCAGCAAATACAAAACAGGGTAGGAGGTTTTGCCCGATTCGTAACCGGGCGGCGTGTAAATGGTAACGCGCCGAGATTTACTGTTTCCGGGAGAATTGTACCACCTTTTTGAAACCGTGCCGTGCGGAACGTTATTTACCTTGTACAAATCGGCTTGTCCGTTGCCTACCAGCAACACGTTGAGCGTGCTTGCCACATCGCGCCGGTAATACACGTTGTTGGGGTCGTTCATTTGCAAACCGTCCACCACAAAAGCATAGGTGTAAAGTTCCGAAGGAAGCGGTTGCGTTGTGAATGACCAAACGCCGTCTGTGTCTTTTGTCATTTTTTCGTTTCCCGGCGCCCATCCTTTGGGAGGCAGAAAATCGCCGGTTACCGATACGCTGTCGGCATTGGGAGCCAGCAGGCGGAATGTTACGGAATTGTCGGCGTGAATTTCGGGAGAAACAATTTCCTTTCTCTGGCCGAACGGCAGGTTTTCCTGTGCCTGCATCACAATGCTTGTGGAAAAGACAAGCAGGGCGAAAAAGATTTTTTTGTACAT
>JAUNRY010000190.1 GCA_030539475.1 Bacteroidia bacterium
TGATGTTTTAAACGTTCTGTAGCAATACAGAGGTTATAATTTGATGTTCGGAACGTTCCGTAGCAATACGGAGGTTATAATTGGGTATTTTGAGCATTCTGTGGCACAACGTTTCATCCATATCATTGAATCCGAAGCCCGATTTGCTCAATGCCGGGCAGAAATTCGTCGCTCATAATATGTCTGACTCGAATGAGGTATGAGCGCGCCGAATCCAAAACAACGTTTTTTTTATACGGAACGGATAGCTGATGCAGTGCAGCCCCCCCCGTTCCCAATCTTTTGCCGTATAAATCGGTAATTTTCACCTCCAACGTATCGTTCACAAAAGTGGTATCGGTTATATTTTGCTCCATGCACAACCACAAATTTTGGTAAGGATATTGGTTGTTGCTCACAATTTCTACCGAAACGGCATATTGTTTTTCGGGAAGAGCGTTCACAGAATCCAAACGAAAATCGACAACATTCCGGCTATTCCATGTTTCGCCCCTTATGGGTTGAAATTTAAAATACAACTCTTTTTGCTCGCAAGCCGAAAACGGGAGGAGAACAAGCAGAAAAACCGGCCAAAGTTTACTCTTCATTGTTGTTCTTCCGAGGTTTTCTTCGTGGTTTCTTCGCAGGCTGCTTTTTGTCTGTTTCGGTTTTATTTTCGGGCTTTCGTTCCGTCTTTTTTTCGGCAGGTTTCGGTTCTTCTGTTTTTTTACGACGCAAGTTCTTTTTTCGGCCACCGCCATTTCCTCTTTTTCTATCGAAACGGGTGATGCTTTCATCCAACACATCGTTGTTTTTGATGGGCGACTCTTTTGCTTCGCCCGTGCTGGTATCCGAAGTCAGTTTAAAAGGTTTCTTCCCGGTTTTATTCATTTCGATAATCTGAAAAACCCTTTCTTTTGAAATAACTTCGAGGTTTACGGGATTGTTTTTATCGGTAGAATACGTGATTTGCCCCGAAAGAATATCCGTTTTGAAATGGTAGTAATCACAATCTTTGGTTTGCAAAACAATTTCGCGCGACGGCAATTTTCTTCCGGCCTCCATATACACATCCACTTCGTAGTTCATGCAACATTTCAGTTTACCACATTGCCCGGCAAGTTTTTGCGGATTAAACGAAATATCTTGGTATCTGGCGGCGGAGGTAGAAACTGAAACGAAACTCGACATCCAACTGCTGCAACACAACTCCCGACCGCAAGGGCCCACTCCGCCTATTCGTCCGGCTTCTTGGCGGGCACCAATTTGTTTCATCTCTATTTTAACCTTAAATTCGTTGGCAAATTCTTTAATCAGTTCTCTGAAATCAACCCGTCCATCGGCAATGTAATAAAAAATGGCTTTGTTTCCATCTCCCTGAAACTCCACATCGCCAATTTTCATATTCAGCCCCAGCTTTTCGGCTATTTGGCGCGAGCGAATCATGGTTGGTTCCTCCCTCAACTTCGCCAATTCATATTTTTCCAAATCAGCAGGACGCGCAACTCGATACACTCGTTTGATAGAGTCGCCGGATTCTTCGCGGTAATTATTTTTCCGCATCTGGGCTTCTACCAACTTCCCGGTAAGCGTAACTTCCCCAATATCATGTCCGGGCGAAGCCTCCACCGCCACAATATCGCCTTTCTGCAATTCAACATAGTTGCTGTTTATATAATATCCTTTTCTCGTATTCTTAAATTGCACCTCCACCAATTTGCTGGCACGTTGCATTTCGGGAAAATCGTGCAACCAATCGTAAACGTGCAACTTTCCCAAGTGATTGGGGCATCCTTTGCAGCAATTTCCTTTTCTTGCCGTAACTACTTTTTCGGGAATAATGTCCGATAACTTATCTGATAATTTTTCTCTGTCCATAGGTAAATTTTGATACGCCTTTGCGCCTTCGTCGGCTCTTTGTTTTATTTCATTATTTCTTTAGCAACATCGTGCTCTTTAGGCAAAGATCTAAAAAAATAATTTTGGGATTTCCGTTTTGTTCTATTTGACGATGCGCCAACTGAAATTCATCGTCAAACGTTTGAATGTTCTTTTCGTTTATAAACGGGGCAAAACGTTCTCCAAACTCCCCCTCCTCGGTGTTAAGATAAACCATCTCCTTCCGGTTCAGATTGCTTATAAAGTATTCTCGGAAAAGACGCAAGCAATACAATAAATAACTTTTTTGCATCTCCCTTCCTATTCCGGCAATTTCGTTTGCCACCAACTTTATTGCTTTAATATTTCTCGAAACCGATGCACGCATCATCTCTTTAAATAATTTGAAAAAATATTCACCGTTCTCTGAATATTGAATGATGCCAACGGCTGCCGAAAAACTCCCGTTGGCGATGTGTGCTATCGATTTAGCGGCATTTACGTCCAACCCATAAATAGAGCAAATGGACGCCACCATTTCGGGATATTCGATAGAGCGAATGTGAGTGAGCTGACAACGAGACTGTATGGTGGGCAACACATTTTCCAAATCTTCCGAAACCAACAAAAAGACAGTATCATCCGAGGGTTCCTCAATCAATTTCAATAATTTATTGGCACATACGGGATGCATTTTTTCGGGCAGCCACACAATCATCACCTTATAGGCTGCTTCGTAAACTTTTAGGTTTAGTTTACGAATAATTTCGTCGCTTTCTTTGGCATATATAGTGCCTTGTGCATTTTCGGCATTGATGTAGCTGAGCCAATTGTTGAAATTAAAGTACGCGTTTTGGTTCAAAAAATTGCGCCATTCAGACAAATAGTCGTCACTTGTTTTTGATTTCACCACCGGAAAAACAAAATGCAAGTCGGGATGTATTAGTTTATCAAATTTCTGACAAGACGGGCATCTTCCACACGCATCGTCCTCTCCCCTATCGCTACAATTTAGATACCGAGCATAAGCTATTGCCAACGGCAATTTTCCAACACCTTCTTGCCCGGAAAATATTCGGGCGTGGGGCACCAATCCTCGTTTCACAGAATCGATAAGGCGTTCTTTTACATCAATAAGTCCAATTACATCGCGAAAATACATACTCCTACATCAATAGACCTCTTTCGCAATACGATAAATGCTTTCGGTAGTTCCCAAAGCGTAATAATGAATACCCGGAACGCCTTTCTTTGCCAATTCATGGCTTTGCATTGTACACCATTCTACACCCACCTCAACCGCATCAGCATCTGTTTTACATTTTCGTAATTCTCGCTCCAACTCTCCCGGAATTTCAGTTCTGAATATTTTGGGAAGAACCGTTAATTGACTCTTCAAATGAATAGGTTTTATACCGGGAATAATGGGTATCGTAATTCCTTCCGCACGACATTTATCAACAAAGTCGAAATATTTTTGGTTGTCGAAAAACATTTGTGTCACCAGATAATCGGCACCGTTATCGGCTTTCATTTTCGTATAGAAAACCTCTGAATCCAAATTGGGGGATTCTTCGTGCTTTTCGGGATAGCAAGCCATTCCGTATGTAAACGGACGTTCCGGAGCCGTAAACAACGAACCATCGTAGGCAACGCCTTTGTTGAAGTTATTTACCTGCTCCTGCAAGCCTGTTGCATTCTGATGAGAATCCATCTTCCGCTGATTACTGTCCAAATTTTTAGTATCACCTCGCAACAGCAGCAAATCGGTAACCCCTAAAAAGGCCAAATCAATTAGCGCATATTCGGTTTCTTCTTTCGAAAATCCTTGTGAAATAATATGCGGAACCGCTTTTATTCCGTATCTATTTTGAATGGCTGCCGCAATAGCCACTGAGCCGGGTCTTTTGCGTACATTCACTTTGTGAAAAACTCCGTTGTCGTCTTCTTTGTAAATATTCTCGCTGTGGTGCGTGGTTATATTTATGTATTTTGGCTCAAACTCTTTCAATCGGTCAATGGTATCAAATACCTGTTTAATACTACTTCCTTTCAATGGAGGAAGTAGTTCGAAAGAAAACGAGAGTTTTTGAGGTTCGGCCGTTGTTTTTGAGATTGTCATATTTCTCTTTTTAAACTCGTCTAATTTCATCCTTTAAATAAAGCTCTCACAAGATCCATTCCGTTGGCATAAACAACCAATCCGAGCAACAAAATCATTCCGGCAATTTGTGCATACTCCATAAATTTATCGCTGGGTTTACGTCCGGAGATAATTTCATAAAGCAAGAACAACACGTGTCCACCGTCCAGTCCGGGAATGGGAAGGATATTCATAAACGCCAAAATTACCGATAAAAATGCGGTCATCATCCAAAACGAATACCAATTCCATTGTGCGGGAAATAGATTTCCAATGGTGCCAAAACCGCCCAATGAAGAAGCTCCTTCTTTGGTGAAAACATATTTAAATTGTGCTATATAATCTTTCAAGGTTTGAATCCCCATGTTTATTCCGGCCGGGAACGATTGAAAGAAACCATATTTTAGGGTTACGGTTCTGTAAACTAAACCTTCCGGTTTTGGATAAAACCCAACGGTTCCGTCGGAATTTACCAACACAGTTGTCTCCATTGGTACACCTTTTCGGTAATAGTTCAAGACAATATTGTTACCGATATTGGCTTCGAGGCTATTTTTGAAGTCCTTGAACGTTTCGGTTTCCATTCCATTTACAGCCACGAT
>JAUNRY010000191.1 GCA_030539475.1 Bacteroidia bacterium
TCTGTGTCGGGATGACTGGATTCGAACCAGCGACCACTCGCCCCCCAGACGAGTACTCTAAACCGGACTGAGCTACATCCCGAAAAAAAGTGAGTGCAAAGGTACTTTTTTATTTTTATTCTGCAAAATTTATCGCAACACAATACATTTTCTATTCGCTAATTTTTGTCTGTTAGTTTTTTATTTGTTAATTTGCATCCTTAAACCCATTAAAAATAGAGTAATGACTTTCACAGCACAACAAATTGCCGACTTTCTAAAGGGAGAAATTATCGGAAACCCACACACAGAAGTTGACAATTTCGCAAAAATAGAAGAGGGCAAACCCCGCACCATAACTTTTCTTTCAAACCCGAAATACACTCACTACATATACGAAACCAAAGCCGACATTGTACTGGTAAACAACACTTTTACAGCCGACAAACCCATTTCGGCAACACTCATAAAAGTACCCGACGCTTACGCGGCGCTGGCTTCACTGCTGGAAATGGTCAATAACGCAACTCCGAAAAAAACCGGAATACAGGAAATGGCGTTCGTATCATCGTCCGCAAAACTTGCCGACGACGTTTACGTTGGCCCGTTCGCATACATAGGAGAAAAAGCGCAAATAGCAGAAAACACCCGAATTTATCCGCAGGCATATATTGGCGATAACGTAAAAATCGGAAAAAACGTCCTTATTTATTCCGGAGTAAAAATCTACCACAATTGCGTGATAGGCGACAACTGCATTCTGCACGCGGGCGTGGTTATCGGCGCCGACGGCTTCGGGTTTAGCCAGCAAGAGGGTGTTTACCACAAAATTCAGCAAATTGGAAACGTAATTCTGGAAAATAATGTAGAAGTGGGTGCAAACACCACCATAGACCGAGCCGTATTGGGTTCCACCATTATCAGGGAAGGAGTGAAACTCGACAATTTAATACAGATTGCGCACAATTGCGAGGTAGGCCGCCATACGGTAATGGCAGCGCAGGTTGGAGTGGCCGGCTCCACCAAAATTGAAGAGCATTGCGTGCTGGGAGGACAAGTGGGAATTGGCGGACACATAACCATCGGCAGCAAATCGAAAATAGGTGCGCAATCGGGAATCATCAGCAATACTCCCGAAAACTCGGAGATTATGGGCTCGCCGGCTTATCCGGTTAAAAACTTTTTTAAATCGAGCGTCATTATCCCCAAACTCCCCGATATATACCGCCAAATCAACGCGCTGGAAAAAGAACTCAACCAACTTAAGCAACAACTTTCTAAGGAATAAACCGAACTTTTTGCTAAAAAAACCTAACAAAAGCGTTAAATACTTACTTTAAAGACAAATGATTGTATCTTTGCAAGATTATCATCATTAATAAATGTAAAATAACGTGAAACAGAAAACATTAAAAGACAGCTTCACGCTAAAAGGAAAAGGACTTCACACAGGTCACGACATAGAAATAACGTTTAATCCCGCTCCGGTTGATTTCGGATACCGCATTAAACGTGTGGATTTAGAAAATGAACCCGTTATAGAAGCACTCGCCGAAAATGTTGTAAACACGCAGCGCGGTACGGTTTTGGGTGTCGACAACGCCACCGTAAGCACTGTGGAACATGCTTTTTCAACACTTTATGCCGGCGGAATAGACAATTGCCTGATTGAGGTAAACGCTCCGGAATTTCCCATTCTCGACGGTAGCGCTATCGAATATGTTAAAGCCATCGAAAAGGTGGGAACCGTTGAACAGGAAAAAGACAAAGATTTTTTCGTGGTGCGAAAAAAAATGGAAGTTTCCGACTCAAAAACCGGTTCAAAAATCACGTTGTTGCCCGACGACAATTTCAGCATCAACTCAAACATAGAATTTGAGTCGCAATACATCCCCAATCAATATGCCAGCCTGGAATCGATGGACGATTTTAATACCGAAATCGCTCCTGCACGAACGTTTGTTTTCGTCCGTGAAATTCAAAAACTGCGCCAGGCCGGACTGATTAAAGGGGGAAACCTGGACAACGCCATTGTTATTTACGAGCGTAAACTTCCGCAAAACGAACTGGATGAAATAGCCGATGAGCTGAACGTTCCGCGAATGGATGCCAACCAATTGGGTTACCTCAACTACAGAAAACTGTCATTCCCCAACGAACCCGCGCGCCACAAACTGCTCGACATCATAGGCGACATGTCGCTGATAGGAAAACCCATAAAAGGTCGCCTTATCGCTACCCGCCCGGGGCATAAAATCAATAATCAGCTGGCAAGGCTTATCCGCAAAGAAATAAAAAACAAAAACCTGCAACCGTATTACGACCCCGCCGTTGAACCGCTGATGGACATCAACCGCGTAAAGCAACTGCTGCCGCATCGCTATCCGTTTCTGATGGTAGATAAGGTAATTGAGCAAACCGAAACCAGCATCGTGGGCGTAAAAAACATCACCAACGACGAGCCTTATTTCGTTGGCCATTTTCCCGAAGAACCCGTTATGCCGGGCGTCCTGCAAATTGAAGCCATGGCGCAAACCGGTGGTTTACTGGTGCTTTCGGGGCTCGACGAACCGGAAAGATACTCAACCTACTTTCTAAAAATCGATAATGTGAAATTCCGCAGCAAGGTGGTTCCCGGCGATACCATTCTTTTTAAAGTAGAACTTTCATCGCAAGTGCGAAGGGGAATAGCCACCATGCGCGGACTGGCGTTCGTGGGTGGCAAAATTGTTTCGGAAGCCGATTTCACCGCCCAAATAATTAAAAACAAATAATACCCGTTCTGTTCTTATGAGCAATATATCTTCTCTGGCTTTCGTTCATCCCGAAGCCACAATTGGCAAAGATGTCATTGTTGAGCCGTTTGCGTACATCGACCAAAACGTCGAAATTGGCGAAGAAACGGTTGTAATGTCAAACTCCACCATCCTTTCCGGCGCCCGCATCGGAAAAAAATGCACTATTTTCCCGCAAGCAACCGTTTCGGCCATACCGCAAGATTTGAAATTCAAAGGCGAAGAAACACTGGCCATAATCGGCGACAGAACTACCGTCCGCGAATGCGTTACTGTGAACCGGGGCACGGCTTCGCGCGGATTCACCGTTGTGGGAAACGACTGCCTGTTGATGGCATACAGCCACGTGGCGCACGATTGCGTGTTGAAAGACTTTGTGATTTTGGGCAATGCAACACAACTGGCCGGCGAAGTGGAAATTGACGATTACGCCATTCTCAGCGGCGGAACGCTCGTGCATCAATTCACACGGATTGGCACACACACCATCATTCAGGGCGGCTCCAAAGTACCCAAAGACATTCCCCCATACACCATGGTGGGGCGTGAACCACTCACCTACGTGGGATTGAATTTCGTGGGATTGCGCCGCCGGGGTTTTTCCAGCGAATTAATAAACTCCATTCAAGACATTTATCGCTACCTGTATCAAACGGGCTACAACATCACGCAGGCGCTGGAAAGAATCGAAAACGAATTGCCCGAAACGAAGGAACGAAATCACGTCATTGCTTTTGTTAAAAATTCCACGCGCGGCATCGTTCGCGGCAATATGGAAGGGTAATCCCGATGAATGGCGTTGTTTTTCCCGCCGAATGGCATCCGCAAAGCGGCGTAATGGTTACCTGGCCGCATCCCGATACCGATTGGTTTGATATGCTCTGCGAAGTAACCGAATGCTACGTTTCTTTCTGCAAAGAAATTCTGAAACGCGAAAAACTGTTGGTTGTTTGTCCGCAGGAAGATGACGTAGTCAAACATTTCACTCCCGAAGAGCAAAAAAACCTCATCGTTTCCGAACTGAAAAGCAACGATACCTGGGCACGCGACCACGGCGCCATTTCGGTTTTCGTGAACGGCACTCCTACCCTGCTCGATTTCGGTTTCAACGGATGGGGATTAAAGTTTGCCGCCAATTTCGACAACCAAATCACCGGGCATCTTTTCGAACAGGAGAAATTTAAACCCGAAATTCAATACACAGGCAAACTCAATTTCATACTGGAAGGCGGATCGATAGAATCGGACGGAAACGGCACATTGCTCACCACATCGCAATGCTTGCTGGCGCCCAACCGCAACCAGCCGATGACACAGGATGAAATAGACGAATACCTCAAACAATCGCTGGGCGCCGACAGAATTTTGTGGCTCAACCACGGCTACCTGGCCGGCGATGATACCGACAGCCACATCGATACCCTTGCCCGGTTTTGCAACGAACACACCATTGCTTACGTAAAATGCGATAATGAAAACGATGAACATTTCGCTGAATTAAAACGGATGGAGAACGAACTCAAATCGTTCGAAACTTCCGGAGGAAAACCTTATCGGCTAATACCATTACCGATGGCCGATACCGTTTACCACAACGGATACCGATTACCGGCCACCTATGCCAATTTTCTGATTATCAACGGCGCTGTGCTTATGCCTTTTTATCATTCTCCGAAAGACGAAGAAGCAAAAAAACAGTTGCAAAAAGCATTTCCCGATCGCGAAATAATCGGTATCGATTGCCGCCCGCTCATCAAGCAGCACGGATCGCTGCATTGTGTTACGATGCAGTTTCCGAAAGA
>JAUNRY010000192.1 GCA_030539475.1 Bacteroidia bacterium
AAAAAAAATTGCTATCTCAATTGATAGCAATTTTTTTTATTGTTGATTATCACACTTCCAAATCCACATCAAACAGTTCGTGCCAGGGCAGGCCCTGTTTGTTGAGTTGCTCCATAAACGGATCGGGATTGAATTCTTCCACGTTGAAAACACCGGGTTTGCGCCACAACCCTTGCAAGAACATCATGGCGCCGATGGTGGCCGGAACGCCTGTGGTGTAGCTTACGCCTTGAGCGCCGGTTTCCTTGTAGGCTTCTTCGTGGCTGCAATTGTTGTAAATATAGTACGTGCGCTCTTTTCCGTCTTTTATTCCGCGTATGCGGCAGCCGATGGAGGTTTCGCCCGTGTAGTTTTCGCCCAAATCGCCCGGATCGGGGAGAACGGCTTTGAGAAACTGAATGGGAACAATTTTTTGTCCGTTGTACTCCACTTCGTCGATGCGCGCCATGCCGATGTTTTGAATCACGCGCAGGTGCGTGAGGTATTCCTGCCCGAACGTCATCCAGAAACGCGCGCGTTTGAGGGTGGGGAAGTTTTTCACGAGCGATTCCAGTTCTTCGTGGTAAATAACGTACGATTCCTTTGGCCCGATTTCGGGATAAGTGAGCGGTTTGTGAATTTCGTGCGGTTCGGTTTCCACCCACTCGCCGTTTTCCCAGTATTTTCCTTTTTGGGTAACTTCGCGGATGTTGATTTCGGGATTGAAATTGGTGGCAAACGCTTTTCCGTGGTCGCCCGCGTTGCAATCCACAATATCGAGGTAATGAATTTCATCGAAGTGATGCTTGGCGGCATACGCCGTGAAAACGCTGGTTACGCCCGGGTCGAATCCGCAACCCAGAATGGCCGTGAGGCCCGCTTCGCGAAACTTGTCCTGATACGCCCATTGCCATTTGTATTCGAACTTGGCTTCGTCTTTTGGTTCGTAGTTGGCTGTATCCAGGTAGTGAACCCCGCTTTCGAGGCAGGCATCCATAATTGTCAAATCCTGGTACGGAAGCGCCACATTTATCACAATTTCGGGTTTAAACTCGTTCATCAGTGCAACCAATTCCGGTACATTGTCGGCATCTACTTTGGCCGTTTTAATGGATACGCCCGTGCGGCGTTTCACATCTTCGGCAATTACATCGCACTTGCTTTTGGTGCGGCTTGCCAACATAATATCGGTAAACACGCCGCTGTTTTGCGCCACTTTATTGGCAACAACCGTTCCGACGCCGCCGGCGCCGATGATTAATACTTTTCCCATTTTTTTATTTGCTTTGGGCTTTGAGCTAAGAGCAAGAGCCGGTAGCCAACAGCCTATTAATTATTGAGTTTATTTTCTTATGTCTGTAATCTGATTTCCGAAACACAAATATACATTTATTTCTCCAAATGTATCGCTTTCTCGGCACTATTTAAAATTCCTTTAGAGTTTTAAAAAGGTACTTTACGTTATAATGATTAACTTTGCATTTTTAAAAAAAATAAAAATCAATATGCTGCAAAACGAAATAGAAAAATTGAAAGAGAATGTAGATAACGACAGAGTAGAAGCCTTATCGCAACAAACCACAAACATGATTGGTGAATGGTCGAAAGATTTTCTTCAAAGCATAGGAATGCCGGATCCGTACATGAGTATAATTAATGCGGTTTTTTTGCTTATTCTCCTTGTTGTTCTTGTTTCTATAACACAAATTTTAACCCGAAAGCTCATCACATTTTTTCTTAAACGAGCCCTGAAATTCAAACGCCTTACCATTGCCCGGCACTTGATAAACAATAAGTTCCCCAAGTATCTGGCAATGATTATCCCCATCAGTATAATAAAGGGCGCTATTCCGATTATTTTGAATGATTTTCCCGGCATCATGCGATTTTCGCTCAAGGCTTTCGATGTATTTCTTGTTTTCTACTTCATCTGGTTGATCATTTCGTTTATTAACTCGTTTGTTGACACGCTTAAAACCAAAAGCAATTTTAAAGACAAACCCATTGAAAGTTTTGCTCAATTAATTAAAATATTTCTGTATTTCATTGGTGCTATTATAATTATATCGCTTTTTGTGGGAAAAACGCCCACCAATATTCTTGCCGGCCTGGGTGCGGCATCGGCCATTTTATTGTTGATCTTCAAGGATACGATATTGGGTTTAGTGGCAAGCGTACAGGTTTCTTCCAACGATATGGTACGCATTGGCGATTGGATAACCATGCCCAAGTTTGGCGTTGACGGCGATGTGATAAAAATTAACCTGACGACCGTGAAAATCCTGAATTTCGATAAAACAATCACAACCATTCCGCCTTACTCACTGGTTACGGAAGCGTTTCAGAACTGGCGCGGAATGACCGATGCCGGTGGACGCCGCATAAAAAGGGCCATTAATATAAAACAATCTACCATTCGGTATTTAAATGAGGATGAATTGGAGCGTTTCAGAAAAATACAACTTATTTCAGATTATATCGATGAACGAAAAAACACCATCGACACGTTTAACGATGACACAAATGCCGACAGAAACCTTCCGTTGAACGGACGAAATTTCACCAACATGGGCCTTTTCAGAAAATACGTGGAATTGTATCTGAAAAGTCATCCGCAGGTACACAAGGAATTGTTGCTTCTGGTGCGTCAGCTGGCTCCAACGCCACAGGGATTGCCGCTGGAACTGTATTTGTTTACAGCCACTACAAACTGGGGAGAATATGAGAATATTATGTCCGATATTTTCGATCATGTAACGGCTGCCGTTCCTTATTTCGATTTACAGATTTTTGAAGATGTATCAAATCCGGTGTTCGTGCAATCGCCCGCAACAGAGTCGGAATAGACCTATCGGTTCGGCAATTTATTTTTTAAATGTTTGTACATTTGTATTTCATTTTCAATAAAATTTTATGAGGAGTTTTGGGAGCGACAATAATTCGGGAGTGCATCCGCGGCTGTTGCAGGCATTACTGGATGCCAACCGAAATCATGCCATAGGTTACGGCGATGACGATTGGACACGCGAAGCTGAACATGCGGTAAAACAACTTGTTGGTGCGGAAGATATTGCTCCCTGTTTCGTTTTCAACGGAACGGGCGCTAACGTTATTGCTTTGCAGGCCTGCACGTTGCCTTTCCACAGCGTTATTTGCGCTTCAACGGCACACATTGCCGTGGATGAATGCGGCGCCCCCACAAAATTTACCGGCTGTATGCTGAAAGAAATTGCCACGCCCGACGGGAAATTAACTCCCGAACTCGTTCGCCCGCAATTGCACGGCTTTGGTGTGGAGCATCACTCGCAACCGAAGGTTATCGCCATTTCGCAAACCACCGAAATGGGAACCGCTTATACGCCCGGTGAAATTAAAGCGCTGGCCGATTTGGCGCACCGGCACGGCATGTATCTCTTTATAGATGGAACCCGCATGGCCAATGCCTGCGCTTTTCTGAACCATTCGGTAAAAGAACTGACGGTGGATTGCGGCGTGGATATTTTTACTTTCGGCGGCACAAAAAACGGGCTGATGATGGGCGAAGCGCTGATACCTTTGCGAAAAGAGCTGGCAGAGAACATAAAATATTACCGGAAACAAGTAACTCAGCTTTACTCCAAGATGCGGTTTGTTTCGGCTCAGTTTATTCCGTATTTCAACGAAGAAATATGGCTCGACAATGCCCGAAAATCAAACGCGCAGGCGCAGAAACTCGCCGAAGAAATACGAAAAGCGGGTATTGAAATTACGCAAAAAGTACAATCGAACGCCGTATTTTTTATTCTTTCGGAAGAGAAAACAACTAAACTTCGTGAGCGTTATTTCTTTTACGACTGGGACGAAGCGCGAAACGAGCGCCGCCTTGTTTGCTCGTGGGACACAACGGATGAGGATATACGCGGATTTGTGGATTATTTACAACTTATAACTTTATAAAAATATGCGATATGGAAATCGCATCACCCAATTATGTTTGAATTTTTAGAGGTTTACCCCTGGCTTTTGCCCGTTTTGATATTTTTCGGGCGAATTTTTGATGTTTCGCTCGGTACGTTAAGGATTATTTTTGTATCGAAAGGCGAGAAATACATTGCGCCTGTTATTGGGTTTTTCGAGGTGTTTATCTGGGTGGTTATTATTTCGCAGATACTAACCCGCGCCAACGATTTAGTTGCGTATCTGTCGTACGCCGGTGGGTATGCTGCCGGAAACTACGTGGGAATTCTGCTTGAACAGCGTATTGCCTACGGCATTGTGCTCTGCCGCATGTACACCCAGAAAAACGGCATGGACTTGGTGAAGATACTCAACAAAATGAACTTTGGGGCTACCATGACGCACGGCGAAGGTTCTACCAACGAGGTGGATATTATTGAAACCGTTATCGATAGAAATCGAATGAAGATGCTCGAACAAACGGTTACCGATTTCGACGCCAATATTTTTTACGTGGTGGAAGACGTTCGTACCAAACAAAACGGTATTTTTGCCAAAAGAAAAAATATTCTCACCCGATGGCGGCCGGGGAAGTAAAAAGCGACGGAGACTTGGCGAAAGGGCGACGAGGGGACTTGGTGAAAGGGCGAT
>JAUNRY010000193.1 GCA_030539475.1 Bacteroidia bacterium
TTATTGAAAATATCGAAAAAGAATCCCGAACAAACGGCGCAGGAAATCGGTGCGTATTTGGCAGAAAAATCGCCCGCCATCGCGGAATACAACGTGATAAAAGGCTTTCTGAACCTGAGCATCGCATCGGAAGTGTGGGTAAACTTGCTCGAAAATATCAACACTCAATCCAATTTCGGTTTCACGCCCGTTGCCGACGATGCGCCGCTTTTTATGGTGGAATATTCGTCGCCCAACACCAACAAACCGCTTCATCTCGGGCATATCCGCAACAACCTGCTCGGTCATTCGCTTTGCGAAGTGCTCGCGGCCAACGGAAAACGCGTGGTGAAAACCAATATTGTGAACGACCGCGGCATCCACATCTGCAAATCGATGTTGGCGTGGCAGAAATGGGGAAATGAAGAAACGCCCCAAACTTCGGGTAAAAAAGGCGATCACCTCATCGGTGAGTATTACGTGCTTTTCGACCAAAAATACAAAGCCGAATTAGCCGAGTTACAATCGAAAGGATTAACAAAAGAGCAAGCCGAAGAAAAATCGGAACTGATGCAGGAAGCGCGCGAAATGCTGCGCCAATGGGAAGCCAACGATGCCCAAACCGTGAATTTGTGGAAAATGATGAACGGATGGGTGTATGCCGGTTTCGATGAAACGTACGATAAATTGGGCGTTTCGTTCGATAAAATTTATTACGAATCGCAAACCTACCTTGCCGGAAAAGACGAAGTGTTGCGCGGTGTGGATGAAGGCATTTTTTCGCGACGCGAAGACGGCTCGGTTTGGGCAGATTTAACAAACGAGGGGTTGGACGAAAAAATTCTGCTGCGTTCCGATGGCACTTCGGTATATATGACGCAGGACATTGGCACAGCCAAACTTCGTTTCGATGATTACCCCATCAACACGATGATTTACGTGGTGGGCAACGAA
The DNA here is from genome assembly GCA_030539475.1 of Bacteroidia bacterium. Classification (GTDB taxonomy): domain Bacteria; phylum Bacteroidota; class Bacteroidia; order Bacteroidales; family Dysgonomonadaceae; genus Petrimonas. The sequence continues at coordinate 934 of JAUNRY010000193.1, forward strand.
CAAAATTACCATTTTCAGGTGCTTTCTATCCTCTTGGATAAACTGGGATTTGAATTTGGTAAAGGCTTGGTGCATTTCTCCTACGGAATGGTGGAGTTGCCCGAAGGCAAAATGAAATCGCGTGAAGGAACCGTGGTGGATGCCGACGACTTGATGCAGGAAATGATTGCCACTGCCCGCGAAACATCGCAAGAATTAGGAAAGTTAGACGGCATTTCGGCTGAAGAAGCCGAACACATCGCTCAAATGGTAGGACTGGGAGCGCTCAAATATTTCATTCTGAAAGTGGACCCGAAGAAAAACATGACTTTCAACCCCAAAGAATCCATCGATTTCAACGGAAACACCGGCCCGTTTATTCAATACACCCACGCGCGCATTAAATCGGTGCTTCGCAAAGCGGAAGAGCAGGGAATTTCCGTTCCCGAATCACTCGAACCGGACATTGCTCTTTCCGAAAAGGAAGAAAGTTTGGTGCAACTGCTCGCCGAGTTTGAATCCGTTGTAAAACAAGCCGGTACGGAATACAACGTGTCGCTCATCGGCAACTATGTTTACGATTTGGCGAAGGAGTTTAACCAGTTTTACCACGAATCGCCCATGTTGCGTGAAGAAAACCAGGCATTGCGCGCTTTCCGTTTACTGCTCTCGAAAAACATTGCTCTCACCATAAAAAAAGGGATGAAACTGTTTGGAATTGAGGTGCCGGAGAGAATGTAAACACACGAACACACATAACCCGAAATGCCGGATGGCATCTATCGGGTTAAAAAAAACGGGGTAATTCTATATATAACTATGAATTACCCCGTATCAATTCAGAGAGAAAACATTAACTCCAACCAGGATTCTGGTTTCCTTCGAGTGAGGGATTTGCCTGCATCTCACTCAAAGGAATTGGCCATAAAAGTGCATATTCGGGAATAGCACCTACCTTGGTAGTTCCATCGGGTTTATTTTGGATTGTCGCAGATGCCAAAGGCACCCATTTCAACCTTCCGGAATTTACTCCATCAGCTTCCGGATATAGACGGGTACGTCTTATATCATCCCAAATTTTGAACTCCAGCGGAAACTCATGAAAGCGCTCGGTCAGTATAGCATGTACTAATGCATCGCCGGTAGCGGTTTCATTCCCCAAGCCGGCTCGTCTACGTACTTGGTTTAAGAAAGACCGGGCTTGTGCTTCATTACCCGTACGGGCAAAACCTTCGGCTGCTATAAGCAATACATCGGCAAAACGGTATATAGGCATATTGTAGTCTCCATCCCTGCCGTTAATCAATGAACCATCATCAAACCATGCCCAATTTCCAACATTGTTTAAGGTATGCGACACGCCGGTATTATCTGTATATTCGCGGAAGAAAAATTGTTTTTCCATATTCCGAATATCGGAAGGATGGTAACTATTTATCAACATATCACAAGGGAGATACGCGTTATATAAAACATCGCCGCCCGGTTTGAACACGCTGCTTCCTTCACTGTTTTTCCATTGAAAAGCATCTGTGCCAATTGACCGAACCGCATACGAATTACCCACATTAAAACTGGTTTGATTATACTCCTTGGCAAAAATAATTTCATTGGACGATTTGGTAGTTTTAATTATATTGAAAGCTGAATTAAGATCGGCACTGCTTCCTTCTGGTTGAATAAGGGCATGCTGTCCGCCGTTAATTACGTTTACTGCCATATTTGCCGCTTTGGTATAATATTCATTGCCTCCGTTAACGGGTGCTCCTGCCCATTGTAGATATACTTGGGCAAGTAACGTTTGCGCCATTGGCTTAGTAACATATCCATCATTATCGTAGAAAGCCACATTGGGTAGCGCATTTCCACTAATGATGTCCAGTAAATCTGCTTCAATGTTTTGATATATTTGTGCAGACGGTGTACGTTCAACGTAAATACCTTCTAAAGAACTAAATGGAGTATCAATATAGGGAACATCGCCATATTCCTTCACCAAGTAATAATAAGCGTATGCTCTAAAAAATTTCCCTTGCGCCAAAAAATTAGCTATTTGCGCCTCTGTTAATACTTCCGTCATTGTTGGAATATTGGCTATAACAAAATTAGCTCTTGATATTCCGATATAAAATTCCGTCCACATTTTTTGTGAGGTAGCATCAAAAGACTCTATATTAAAATTGGCGCCCTCCGAAGCATTGGTGAAAGTTCTGTCTTTACGTTTATCAACGAATAATCCCGACATAATACCTCCCCACATAGTGGCTTTCGGAGTCCATCCTCCATCCACATCAATGTTATTTAAATACGGCACACCGCCAAAATAGAGAGCATTTACTCCCGTTTGAGCATCAGATTCTGTTTTCCAGAATTGATTGGTAGTCTTCGCATCAAGTGGATTTTCAGCCAAAAAGTCATTGCATGAAATTACCGTTAACGGCAAAATTATCGTGCAAATAATGAATTTGTATATATTTTGTAATTTCATAAAATTTAATTTTTATTGCTTTAACTAAAATGATAAATTAACACCGAATGTGAATGTTCTCGGGCGTGGATATGTAAAAAATTGTCTGTTTGTTCCCCATTTATTGTCTCCCAGGCGTGATGAATTTTCAGGATCAAATCCTAAATAATCAGAAGATGTAACAAGGAATGCATTATTTACATTCGCATACAAACGCAGTGCAGAAAGATTGATTTTCTGTAAAACGTTTGGAGTAAATGTGTATCCAAGCTGAATGAGATTACCTCGCAAGTATGAACCATCGGCAACCCATGTATCGTCAGCATTTGCATTATTTCCCATTGAAAAGTTTGCCAGGCGTATAGCTTGTGCGGTGCCATCAGGGTTTAAAGTAGGATGCCAGGCTTCTTGCCAAAGCCGGTCAATACCGCTTGTAAGAAAACGCCCTTCGGTAGAGTGGAAAAATTCCTGCATTATTTCTGCGCCCCACGAAAATTGCAAATCAACAGTTAAATCAAAACCTTTATAGTTGAATGTGTTAATGAAAGATCCCATCCAGTCAGGAAGACCATTTCCCAGTATTTCACGTTGTTTATATGTTACTTTTTCACCAACCGTTGAAGGTACATTCATTGTATTTGGGTCCCAATTACTTGCATTGCCATCATAAATGCCTGCACGTTTATACCCATAGAACGTGGATAGCTCTTCACCTTCTCTTATCAACATATCATATCCAACAAATCCATCGAGTAAAATTTGTCTTTTTCCGGTGATAGGATCAACAGACGAACTTTCATCCAATTTTTCCACTTTATTTTTATTAAAGCTTAAGTTCAAGGTTGTATTCCATTGGAAATCATTAGTGTCAATAGGATATGCGTTTATTAAGAGATCGAGTCCCTTATTGGATACTTCGCCAATATTACTTGTAATTGAAGAAAAACCTGTCGTTCTCGGTATTGGCCTACTCAACAAAAGGTCGGTGGTATATTTATAATAGTAGGAAGCTTCCATATTAAGTCTATTATTAAACAGGCCTACGTCAAGACCAATATCCCATTGGTTTGTTCTCTCCCATCTTAAATCGGGATTAGGCATACGCTGAGTATAGGAAACAGTTTGCAGCTCATCACCGATAATGGTAGTGGACTGTCCTATGGTTGCCAGCGAAGCATACG
>JAUNRY010000194.1 GCA_030539475.1 Bacteroidia bacterium
CACAAAGTTTTTGACCACGCGCCCAAAAATCGTTTCGATATGTTCGACAAAGTGAGCGGAAGTGATTATATTCGCAACCAATTTTCCAACAATCACCGTTTTGCCGATATTCAATCGTACTGGACAAAGGATGAAGAAGCGTTCAAGAGAGCGTCGAAGAAGTATTATTTGTATAGATAAAGCCCCTCCAACCTCCCCAAAAGGGAGGCTTTACGAAAAGTTAATAAGTTCATAAATATTCAATATATGCATCAAACGAACAGTCACACAGCTACCCCAATCCCCCCTTTGGGGGGCGGGGGGGCGGCCACCCGCCTCCTATCCCTCGACATCCTTCGCGGCATCACCATCGCCGGAATGATTCTCGTAAACAACCCCGGCTCGTGGAGCAGCATTTACGCGCCACTCGGCCACGCGCAATGGCACGGGCTTACGCCCACCGATTTGGTTTTTCCGTTTTTTATGTTCATTATGGGCGTCTCCACGTTTATGTCGCTGCGGAAATTCAATTGCCAACCCACCAAAGCGTGTGTGTGGAAAATAATCCGCCGTACCATTCTTATTTTCGTTATCGGGCTGGCGCTTGGGTGGTTCGGGCAGTTGGTGCGCGGACTGGCAAATGGTGAAACGCTGGCACAGGCAGCCACGCATTTCGATACGTTGCGCATTTTGGGCGTTCTTCAACGATTGGCATTGGCTTACGGTTTCGCGGCAATCATTGCTTTATTGTTCAAGCCGAAAGACCTGCTGTGGGTTATCGCTGTTCTTTTGGTGGGATATTTCCTGATCTTGGTTTTCGGCCGGGGTTTCGAAATGTCGGAACAAAACATCATCGCCGTTATCGACAAAGCCTTGTGGGGCCCTGATCATATGTACAAGGACTGGACACCGGACGGCACACGCATCGCGCTCGATCCGGAAGGCTTGTTGAGCACAATTCCGTCCATCGCGCACGTGCTCATCGGATTTTTGTTCGGCAAACTCATTGTTGAAACCAAGGACAACCACTCAAAAGTGGAGAAATTGTTGATTTGGGGAACCATTTTGGCGTTCGCCGGATTGTTGTTGCAATACGGCAGCCCCATCAACAAAAAAATATGGAGCCCCACTTTCGTGTTGGTTACCTGCGGATTTGCGGCGCAATTACTGGGATTGCTTATCTGGATAATCGACATCCGCGGCCGGCAAAAATGGAGCCGCTTTTTCCACGCCTTCGGCGTAAATCCGCTCATTGTTTATGTATTCGCGGGCGTACTTGCCACGTTAGTGGGCAGCATCCGGTTTACCTATCAGGGCGAACCCATTGCGATAAAAACATTTGTATATCAAGAACTATTGCAACCGTGGGCAGGCAATTATTTCGGGTCGCTGCTTTATGCGCTGCTGTTTGTAACCGTTTGCTGGCTGTTCGGATATATTTTGTATAAACGCAACATCTACATTAAATTATAAGATATATGGCTATTGGCTTTTAATACTTACAACAAAATATGAACAATTCTACGAATTTCCCAGTGCGACGGACTATCCTCATTGCCGACAGCGGCGCAACAAAAACCGATTGGCGCCTCGCACGAAACGGAGAAATCATTCAACGTTTCGAGAGCAAAGGCATCAGCCCCGTTTTTCAATCGCAGGAAGAAATTGCCGAAGAAATAAAACTTCAGGTATATCCCGTGTTCAAGAAATCGAACATACAGGCAGTTTATTTTTACGGCACAGGCTGTATTCCCGAGAAAATACAATCGGTGAAAAACGCCATATCGCAATCGTTTCAGGCAGAAACCATCGAAGTGTACAGCGACCTTATCGCCGCCGCACACAGCCTTTGCGGGCGTGAATCGGGCATTGCCTGCATTTTGGGAACGGGCAGCAATTCGTGCGAATGGAACGGCCAAAAAGTAGTGAATCAGGTATCGCCGCTCGGTTTTATTTTGGGTGATGAGGGAAGCGGCGCTCATTTGGGAAAATTACTGGTGGGCGACGCGCTTAAAAACCAATTATCGGAAGGGTTGAAAGAAAAACTGCTGGAGCAATACAATCTTTCAGCGGCAACCATTATCGACAAAGTCTATCGCCAGCCGTTCCCAAGCCGCTTTTTGGCAAGCCTCGCACCGTTTCTGTTGGAAAATGTGGATAACGAATCCATCCGTCGGATTATCCGAAAAAGTTTTTCCGATTTTTTCGAAAGAAACGTTATGCAGTACAATTATCGGGAAAATAGTGTTAATTTTGTGGGTTCAGTCGCCTTTCATTTTGCCGGTATTCTGCGTGAAGCCGCCGATGAAAAAGATATTGAAATCGGCAAAATAGAAAAATCGCCGATGTCGGGTTTAGTGAAGTATTATGTCGATACCCGTAAATTATAACTCAAACTTATCGAATTCTTTATGACGTTTATAAAAATAACAGAACAAGCCTCTACGTACAACGATTTAGAAAAAAAATCGGCGCTCGAAATCCTTACCGAAATCAATCAGGAAGACCAAAAAGTAGCGCTTGCCGTGCAAAAAACCATCCCCGAAATAGAAAAACTCGTTACGGGAATTGTAGAACGAATGAAACGCGGCGGACGGCTTTTCTACATCGGCGCCGGCACCAGCGGACGCTTGGGCGTGTTGGATGCTTCCGAAATTCCGCCCACCTTTGGTATGCCAAACACGTACGTTATCGGGCTGATTGCCGGCGGCGACCACGCCTTGCGCAATCCGGTGGAAGATGCCGAAGACGACCTCGATAAAGGCTGGGAAGACCTGATGGAATTTAAAATCAACGAAAACGATGTGCTGGTAGGCATTGCCGCATCGGGAACAACGCCCTACGTTATTGGCGCTCTGCGCCGCGCACGGGAGAAAGGGATTCTTACGGGAGCCATCAGTTGCAACCCCCATTCGCCGGTTACGGCAGAAGCGGAAATAAAAATTGAGGCAATTGTTGGCCCCGAATACGTTACCGGAAGCACCCGCATGAAATCGGGAACGGCGCAAAAGCTCGTCCTCAACATGATTACCACAGCCACCATGATAAAATTGGGGCGCGTAAAAGGCAACCGAATGGTTAACATGCAGCTCACCAATCAAAAACTGGTGGACAGAGGTACGCGAATGTTGGTAGATGAGCTGGAATTATCTTACGAACAAGCAAAAAACCTGTTGTTGCTGCACGGAAATGTGAAATCGGCAATCGAAGCGTATCACGACTACAAGAATTTGTAAACCATGGCAATAATCATCAAAACAGACAATCCGAATCTGCTCCTCGACAAGATTTACGAAGGCATAGAAACAAAGAAAATACAAAAATGGAACGTAAAAGCCGATGGACGCATCACCCCATCGCCCCTGCTTTGGAGAAACGAAGCCTTTTTGAAACCGCAAATCTGGGTGGAAGAGAACGAATTGCGCTTCGGCCTGTTGAAAAGAAAAAACAGAAAACACATTACCACTAAACTTTACACGTTCTTTCACGTCAAATTCGTTGAAATGCTTTTAGCGAATTTCGATACCGATTTCAGCGCCCTAACCGTATCGGCTGCCCGGGAAGCTCCGGACGATTTTTGATAAAAGACTTAAATCCGGCAAAGTAAAAAAACGTATGAAGACAAATTGGATAAAAACAACCGCGCTCATGTTGCTCGTTGCATTTTTCATCGGCGGTTGCAGCCTGACGACATTTTCGGGAAAAACCTCCACCCGGTGGAAAAACGATGTTGTATATCAAACCATTCAATGGGATGTTAATTCTACCGAAGCCGATGTTGAACGCGAATTTAGGAATTTCGTTCGCGAAACTTTGACCAAAAACCGATACAGAAACTACGTGCAACTGTTTCAATCCAATTATTTTATCGAAGAAGGCCAACGCACCTACGTGATAAAAATCCTCCGAAACGAAGAAGACAAAGAAAACTACCTGAAAAATGCCGACGATATCGTTCGCCGCACAACCGCTTTAGCCACTCACGGTTTCAGCGAAAGATGGAACCAACTGCGTACGGAAATGATTGTAGAAGACGTTTACAACCTGCTTCCTGAGCTATCTGACTTTAAAGCCAAGCAAGTTTTTTACACCAACCGCTCGGAACTCACGCTCGGCAATCGGTGGCTATCGTTTGATCTACAAGGACGATTATTGAGTTTCGGAACCGGCACAACAAATCAGGAAACTCCCACATCGCGCACAAGTGAAGAGTGGGTGTTTTAGAAATAATGCATAATTCATAATGCACAATTAAGAATGAAAAAAATTATTTTTATCTTTCTGTCAATCAGCGTTTCGTTAAGTATTTTTGCGCAGGAAACGCTGTATAAAACCATAAGCAATATTCCTTATTACGATCATGTTAAGCAAAATTCCGATGCCTACATCAAAGAACGTTGTGTACTGGATATTTACTATCCCGAAAATAGAAAAGATTTTGCCACTATCGTCTGGTTTCACGGCGGCGGACTGACAGGCGGTTCGAAAGAACTTCCCGATGGATTGAAGAACAAAAACCTCTGCATCATCGGCGTAAATTACCGGTTATCGCCCAGAGTGCAAGCGCCTGCATACA
>JAUNRY010000195.1 GCA_030539475.1 Bacteroidia bacterium
TGCAAAACGGTTTGCCCTCCAGTATCTCCTCCGCTTTTTTGGAACGCACAATAAGAGACGTAATCAACTTATACCCGCCAAAAACCACTAAAAAGGTAATCAAGGCGAAAGCAATTCCCACATCCTTGTAAATCATCGGGTCGCCGGCGGCAGACCCCAACGCGATAATAATGAGCAACTCAAATACCGATAACTGCTGCATGCCCCTTTTGCCCGTAAAGCGCAGCCCGATAAACAAAAGGAGAAGCATAATAGCCGTGCGCAAAACAATTTCGCCTAAAAACGGCCACGATTCCCCGCCCATTAAAATTTCCTGCCAATTCATAATTTCATTTATGTGTATCCGTTAATTTACCTTTTATATATTTCGGTACTCTGTACCTGATGAATGAACAAATGAACCATAACTACAACAATGTTGCTACTCTGTAGCAAAGGATTAAAGGTGCAGAGCGCCCATATATTTGTAAAAATCGGGAAATTCTCCTCTCCTTGGAGGAGCAGAGTACCGGAACAGTACATAAAAATGTTTCAATCACCCGCCAAATATAACGTTTAGAATAAACGCAATGTTTTATTAATCGGTTTTTTATGAGTGTTTTAACACAGCATCGTTAATTAAATCCAATAATCAATAAATTGCAAGGTATTTCTGAATAAACGGCAACTATTTATTATTCCAAAATGTTCTATTTATGTACCCGAAATAAATTGGGTAAAATTAAAAAATTAAATTATGGACTCAAAAAAATCAACCGCTAAACAGGATCATAAAGCGGATTCTCAGACAACAAAATCTAAGGATAAAAAGGCTGCTGAGAAAACGAACAAAGATGCGGACAAGAAAACCAAATCGAAGTAAGAGGGAACGTTAAAAAAAATGACCGGAATACGGCCCGGAGTCGCATCTCCGGTAAAACTCTGAAAACGACTTTAAGGAAATGGGATTCGACTAAGTGGAAAAAAAACAAAACAATCCTTCTAACCGAATAAATGGTGAAACTGGATTGTGGCGTTTTCGGAAAAAGATTTTTTTTATTAAAAAGCAGGGCGAAATCCTTGCTTTTTTTACTGATTAAAAACAAAAAACAATGCACGAAACAGGCCATTCACAACAAACGGAAGCCGCAAACGGCAACAAAGAAAAAGTTAAACTGAACCCCGAACCCGACACTTCGCCCAGGCCCATCGAAAAGAAACTGAACGGAAAAACGGCACTCATTACCGGCGGCGACAGCGGCATAGGCAAAGCCGTGGCGTTGTTGTTTGCCCTGCACGGCGCCGATATCGCCATTGCGTATCTCGACGATGATACCGATGCCGAAGAAACCCGCCGGGAAATCGAAAAACTGGGGCAACAATGCCTGTTGCTGGAGGGCGACCTCTCGCAGGAAGAGAACTGCAAACGGGCGGTAAACCAAACCGTGGAAAAATTCTCCCGCCTCGATATCGTGGTGAACAACGCCGCCGTACAATGGGAAACAGACCATTTTGAAGACATCTCCACCGAGCAACTGGAACGCACGTTCCGCACCAACGTTTTCTCTTTCTTTTGGGTGGTGAAGTACGCCCTGCCCCACCTCAAGGAAGGAAGTGCCATTGTAAACACCAGCTCGGTGAACGCTTACGGCGGGCACGGCAGGCTCATCGATTACTCGTCCGCCAAAAGTGCCATCATCGGGTTCACGCGCAGCCTCGCGCACAGCGTGGGGCACAGGGGCATCCGGGTGAATGCCGTGGCGCCCGGCCCGATTTGGACGCAACTGCTTGCCGCCGATTCGCCCGGCCAGGAACTCTCCGACCTGGGGCAAGAGCTTCCCCTCGGCCGGGCCGGCCAACCCAACGAAGTAGCCACGTGCTTCCTGTTCCTCGCCTCCGACGATTCCAGCTATATGACCGGCCAATGCCTGCACCCCAACGGCGGGGAAGTTGTGAACGGGTGAAAGGGAATATTGTTAATGCGCACGGGAGTGATGTGGAAAGCTTTCGGAGAAGTAATTATTGACGAAGGAGTGATAAAGAAAGGCTTTGCAGAAGTAAAGAAGGATAACGGAGTGAAGGCCAGAATTACAAATTCACGCCGGCGGGAGCCTTTCGGCAGGCACGCTTAAAGCGGGCAAGCCAAGGGCGGCAGAAGAGCGGGCAGGCAATTTTATTTCTTTTTCAACACTTTCAGCAACTCGTTCAGGGTTTTATCCGTGAAAATGCGTTGGTTTCCGAACAGGTCTTTGGCAGTGTCGCCCATTATTTTCCCGGAGAGAATAATCTTTGAATTTTCGGCCACGGCAATAAAAGCATAGCAGCTTTTGATGCCGGCATCGGGGACGGGAAGGGCGTAACCGGTGATGCCCACGCCGATTTCGGCATTGAAAGCCGAGGCAATTTCGAGCGCCATCTTTTCCGCCACTTCCTTGCTTACCGAATTGCAGTTCTCGGCCACCACGGGATTCACGTTTAAATGCTTGGCTTTTTGCCCCAGATTGTAGGCCGTGATGCCGCCCTGCAGAATGAGCGTGGCGTCATCGGCCTGCGAAAGCGCGTTGGCGATGAGCCCTGCCGTGCAGCTTTCGGCAACGGCAACGGTTTGTTTTCCGGCTTGCAACAGCCGGCTGATTTCGTTGATGGTTTTTATATCGAAGATGTTCATTTTATTGAGATTGAAAGTTTGAAAACGAAGTTATGTCGATTGTTTGAGCAATTCATCCAGGGCTTTTGCCAAATCGATGCCTTTTCCCAATACCGGGGAGAAGATATCGCCTTTTCCGGAAATGCGTGCGAGCGCGTTGTGAATGGTAAAATCCTGAATGGACAGGCCATCCGTTAACTCGCCCCACTCCACGGGCATAGACACGGTTGCGCCCGGTTTGGGGCGCACGCTGTACACGCTTGCCACGGTTTGCCCGCCGCGGTTTTGCAGGTAATCGAGGTAAATTTTGGGGCCGCGCTTTTTCAGGCTTCGCTCCAGCGTGGTGGTTTCGGGCAGGCGTTGTTGCACCAGTTGCCCGACGATGTTGCCGAAATCGCGCACCTGCTCGTAACCGTACCGCGCGCCCATCGGCACGAAAACGTGAATGCCGGTACTGCCCGATGTTTTGCAATAAGCCGGGATGCCGGCCAAATCCAACACTTGTTTGGTCGTCTTAGCCGCCTCCACTACCTCAACGAAGGTGTTTTTATCGGACGGGTCGAGGTCGATAATCAGGTAATCGGGGTTTTCGGGATGTTGCAGGCGGTTGTTCCACGGATTGAGTTCGATGCAGCCCAAGTTGATGAGATACCCCAGCGTATCGCGGTTGTTGCACACGATGTATTCGATTTCCTTGTTGTTCGATTCCGAGAAGACACGCACGGTTTCCACCCACGACGGCGCATCTTTCCCCGCGTCTTTGTGGTAAAAACTCAACCCGTCAATCCCTTCGGGGAAGCGGTGCAGCGATTGCGGCCTGCCTTTCAGGTGCGGCAAAAGGTAATCGCTCACGGAAAGATAATAATCGATTAAATCGCCTTTGGTAATTTTCTCTTTTTTCCAGTACAGTTTATCGAGGTTGGTATATTTCACCTCGTTTTCCGAAGCGGGAGAAGTTCCGCTATCTGTCGGTTCCTTACCACCGCCCACGCTTTCCGCGTACAAATCGTGTGCCGACACGTCTTCCCTGATTCCGAGGAAGACGGGATGGCGGAAAAGCCCGTCGTTGGTTATCTTGGTGTATTTGATGGAAGCCACCAGTTCCGGTTTCAACCACGTGGGCGGCGCATTGACGGCAGGCTTCGTGCCGAACGGCATTTTTTCGGTAACCAGCGGTTGCAACTGCTTGTGGATTTCTTTCAGCGAGGCATCGTTGAATCCCGAGCCGGCGTGCCCGGCATAGTTCAGTTTCCTGTCTATATACCGCCCCAGAATGAGCGACCCGAAATATTTGCGCGAACCGCGCGGTTCGGTGTAACCCACAATGACCGCTTCGTCCGTTTTGTGGTTTTTTATTTTCAGCCATTCCGTACTGCGAACCCCTTCGTGGTAACTCCCCGATTTTTTCTTGGCTATCATTCCTTCCAGATCCGCTTTTTGGATGGTTTCGTAAAATGCTTTTCCGTCGTTTTCCACGTGGTCGCAGTATTTCAGGTGCGGCGTTTCCGTGAGGGCTTCTTTCAGCAACTCCTTGCGTTGCAGCAACGTGAGGTCTTTCGTGCTGTGGCCGTTGAGATAGAGAAGGTCGAACACGTGGAAGATGAGCGGGGCCTCAAGGTTTTCGCCGTAATGCTGCAAGGTTTGAAAATCGGGGTTTCCGTCTTCGTTATAGGCGACAATTTCGCCGTCCATAATCATTTTGTGCTGCTGTTTTTCGAGGGATGCTTCTATGTCCGGGTATTTGGTGAGGAACGACAATCCGTTTCGCGAGTAAAACCGCAATTCCTCCGTATTGTCGGCTATGGCGCGGTAGCCGTCCCACTTGATTTCGAAAACCCAATCGTCGCCGTCAAACGGTTCGTCCACCGGGCTTGCCAGCATCGGCGTAATGAAATCGTCCAGT
>JAUNRY010000196.1 GCA_030539475.1 Bacteroidia bacterium
CGGGTGCTGCGAATTCCAATTCGCAGCAATAATGTGTTGGTTACATCCATAAGCAACGTTACGGCGGGCGATGCGAATTCCAATTCGCAGTAAACGCGTGCGATTACTATACAAAACACGCCTTGCCTGCCCACAGGCAGAGTTAGGCTACCTTTCTCCTTGTTGCCTTGCCTCTCCCTCGCCTCGTCGCAAATTCATCCCTCCTTCAACTTTTTCAAGTACTCATACACTTCGCGCTGCGCCCTCACAGGCGGATTATCGTTACGCTTAAACACGTTTTCCAGCTTTTCGTTAATCCACACGGCGCTGGTATTGTCTTGAAGTTGAATGAGCAGAATGTCAATGATTTCGCGTTTCAGCTTTTCGGAATAAATGGGGAAAGCCACCTCGATGCGCCGGTGCAGGTTTCGCTCCATCCAGTCGGCCGAAGTGAGGTAAACGTTTTCCGCTCCGTTGTTGTAGAAATACCACACGCGGCTGTGCTCCAGGTAAGCATCCACGATGCGGGTGATGCGTATGTTTTGGCTGTAGGGCCGGTTGGGAATAAGGCAGCAAATGCCGCGAATAATCAAATCGATTTGTACGCCGGCTTCGCTGGCTCGATACAAGGCATTAATAACGCCCTTGTCTTCCAGGCTGTTCATTTTTAGTATGATTTTTCCCTCGCCGCCGTTTCGTATATTCTCAATTTCACGCTCAATCATCCGGTTAATTTCGGAAACCATGTTGAACTGGGCTACCAACAGGTGCTTAAATTCCCGTATGTGCGGCTTGCCCTCGAGTACGCGAAAAACTTCGTCTATTTCCTGAATAAACTCTTTGTTGGATGTTAGCAAACCCTTGTCGGAATAGATTCGGGCGGTTTTCTCGTTGAAGTTTCCCGTTCCCAGGTAAGCGTAGCCTTTTATGGGTTCTTTGGCGTCGTTGCTTCGTTTTCGCACGTAAGCCAGTTTGGCGTGGACTTTGAGGCCGGGCAAGCTGTAGATTATTTTTATGCCTGCCTGTTGCATCAGTTCCGAGGTGAGGTAGTTGTTTTCCTCGTCGAAACGGGCTTTCAGTTCCACGAAAACGGTTACTTTCTTGCCGTTTTTTGCCGCGCTGATGAGGCTGTTTATCACCGCCGAGTTTTCCGCCACGCGGTATTGCGTAACCTTTATTTCCAGCACTTTGGGGTCGAAGGCGGCTTGCATGAGGAAGCGCAGCAGGTAGTCGAACGACTGATACGGGAAATGCAGCAGGATGTCTTGTTTGCGCAGCACGCGCAGGATGGAAGTGTTGTTCTCCAGTTCGGGCACGCGAAGCGGTTGCGGTAGTTTTTGCTTGAGCTTGTCGCCCACCGGATTGGGCAGTTTCATCAATTCCGACAGGTTCAGGTAGCGCCCGCCTTTGAGCAGTTCTTCTTCCTCAATCTCGTAGGTTTCGCACAGGTATTTCAGGAAATAATCGGGCATATCCTTGTCGTACTGAAAACGGGTAACGGCGCCTATCTTGCGCTTGCGCACCTTGCGCAGGATGCGTTCGGCAATATCTTTCTGGTCTTCGTTTTCGAGCGAGAAGTCCGCGTCGCGCGATATTTTTATGCTGTAGCAATCTATAATTTCATATCCGGGAAAAACGCTTTGCATGTTGGCTTTAATTACATCGTCGATAAACATAATGTAGTGTTTTCCGCCGAAAGCCGGCAACTCAATGAAGCGGGGCAGCTTGGTGTACGGAATTTTCATGATGGCGTAGGTGTAGCGCAATTTCTCCGTATCGGATGATTTTTTCTTCTTTTTCTTCAGCAGGCTGATGGTTTGGTAAATTCTGTCGTCCTGAATGAAAGAATGAATGTCGTCTTTCTGGATAATCATGGGTTGAAGAAACGGAAACACCTCTTCGTTGAAATACTTTTCCACGAAAGCGCGGTGAAACGGCTCCACGTTATCTGTCTGATAAAGAATGATGTTGTTCTTTTCCAGTTCGGGCAAAATCATATCGTTGAAGATGCGGTAATATTCCCTTTCCTGTTCCGTAACTTCGTTGTTTATCTCCAGCAGCGTTTGCAGCGCTTCTTCTTCCGATTCGTCGCGGCTGATGCTTTTGAGTATCGAGCTGTGGTATCCCGACACGCGGATTTTGTAAAATTCCTCCAGGTTAGAGGAGTAAATCGACAGGAATTTAACGCGCTCGTACACCGGAAGCGATTCGTCTTTCGCCTCCAGCAATACCCGGTGGTTGAATGAGAGCCAGCTGATGTCGCGTTTAAAATATTTGTAAGACATATAGGTTGATTGAATGAGATGTTGTTAATTTAACGGTAAATTTACTAACTTTGTTTTGATAAAAATGCTTTTTAGTCTAAAAGTCTTGATTCTTGGTTCTAATTGTCTTTCTTAAATGAAAAAAATAGGCCTCCTTTCCGACACCCACAACGTTTGGGACGACAAATTCGAAACCCACTTTGCCGAATGCGATGAAATTTGGCACGCGGGCGATATCGGTTCGTTGGAACTGGCTAATAAATTCGAAAGTTTCAAGCCGTTCCGCGCCGTATATGGGAATATTGACGATTTCTCCACCCGCAGGGTTTATCCCGAAACCTTGCGGTTTACCTTGGAAGAGGTGGATGTGTTGATGACGCACATCGGCGGGTATCCGGGCAGGTACGACCCTAAAATTCGGCCACAACTCTATTCGCGTCCGCCCAAGCTGTTCATTTGCGGGCATTCGCACATCCTGAAAGTGATTTACGATAAAAAACTGGAATGCCTCCACATGAACCCCGGCGCGGCGGGAAAATACGGTTTTCACAAGGTGCGCACGCTGCTGCGTTTTGTGTTGGATAGCGGGAACATCCGCGATTTGGAAGTAATTGAATTAGGTAAGCGGGTTTAGATTGCAGGAAGCTTTTCGATTAATAAAAGTAAAATTCCGCCCATCCCAATCAACATCAAAATGGAACCGACTGTGCGGTTAAGAATGATCAAACTCCGCCTGCTAAAGTGTTTACGAACCCGGGAAATCAACCACGTAATGGAAAACCACCACAGCGAAGCCCCCGCCAATATCGATAGCATGGCAACGAGTATTTTGCCCTTGCCGTCCTCAATCGGGTTGAATTGAAACCGTGCAAACAGAGTGATAAAAACGAAAAAAATCCCCACATTTGCGATAGCCAGGGCAAATGCCGAAATAAAATCGCGGTGATATTTTATTTCTTCCGGTTTCATTTGCGGCGTCCATCCTTTCAGCGGATGAGCGCGAAACAAAAAGAATCCCAGCGCAATCAGAAGCGCACTTCCGATTACCTGAATTGTTTTTTCTCCGTTAGTAAGAAACGATGAGAAAACGCTCACGCCTAAAATCGAAAAGAAAGCATAAAGCAGGTCGGAGCACATTATGCCCAATCCCGTGAAGAATCCGTGCCAGCGTCCTTTGCTGAGTGTCCGTTGAATTGCCAGCATCCCCATCGGCCCTACGGGAGCCGACACCAGAATTCCGATTACAAAACCTTTGATGATAGTTTCAAGCATCTTTGCTTATTTATGGGCTAAAACAGTTTTTTCAGTCGGCAAAGATACATCCAATCACAAAAAACACAAAATAAGATTTTGTTTCCGCTTTTACGTGGGTTTTCATTAACTTTGTAACTCATAACTGATAACTCAAAACTCATAATAATGATCACTTTCTTCAGAACCCCCTCGCAAAGCATAATTGCTGTAGATGCAAACCAACCCATTCAGGACGAGCACAAGAGTCGCTTAAGCTGGCTTTTTGGCAATGCCGAATCGACACCTTACTTCGAGATCGATGAGCGATTCATCGGCCCGCGCCGCGAAATGATTACGCCGTGGAGCACCTGCGCCGTGGAAATCACCCAAAATATGGGGATTGATTATATCGACCGGATTGAAGAGTATTTTCCGAGCCCCCTAAATCCCACCAAGGGGGACTTGGACAAGAGCCTCCCCTCGGGGGAGGTTGGAGGGGCTTTTGACCCAATGCTGCAACGCGTTTACGAGAAGCTCGACCAAAATATTTTCACCATCGATAATCAGCCGGAATCCATCATTCTCATCGACGATATTGCCGCCTACAACCAACAGGAAGGCTTGGCGCTGAGCGAAGACGAAATTGAGTATCTCGACACGGTAAGCCGAAAAATGGGGCGGAAACTCACCGACAGCGAAGTCTTCGGCTTCTCGCAGGTAAATTCCGAACACTGCCGCCACAAAATATTCAACGGCAAATTCATCGTGGATGGCGAGGAAAAAGAAAGCACGCTTTTCCAGCTTATCAAAAAAACATCCAAGGTAAATCCCAACAGCCTTATATCGGCTTACAAAGACAACGTGGCTTTTGTGCAAGGGCCGGTTATCGAGCAATTTGCACCGGCAAGCGGCGACAAACCCGATTTCTTCGAAACCAAGGAAATAGAAAGCGTACTCTCGCTGAAAGCCGAAACGCACAATTTCCCCACCACCGTGGAGCCGTTCAACGGCGC